>CALKUW010000055.1 GCA_937996585.1 uncultured Flavobacteriales bacterium | reverse complement strand
AGGGGACGCCATTACCGTGGGTGAGACCGGCAACTACACCGTGCTCGTTTACGACGCCGCAGGTTGTGCCGGCATTTCCAATCCCATCGGCATCGAAGTCTATGAGCCGGAGGTTCCCACGGTCACCGTGGACGGCAACCTCAAGCTCTGCGAAGGCGAGAGCGTGACCCTCATCTGCAGCAATGCACCGGCCTACAGCTGGAGCACCGGCGCCACAGACCAGTCCATTCTCGTGACCGAGCCCGGCACCTACAGTGTCTCTGTGGAAGGCGAATGCGCCGAGCCGACCCCTTCAGAGGACGTCGTCGTGGAAGTCTACAATGCCCCCGAAGCGCCGGTTGTCGAAGACAGCACCATCCCGGCACCGGCCAGCACCACACTGGACTTCACCGGAAATGAACTGCATTGGTACGACAGCGAAGCCGCCACGTCGCCCGTCTTCATCGGCAACAGCTTCGCCACACCCGTCCTGAATGAAACGACCACTTTCTGGGTTGAGGACGTCATCAACCACGGCCTCACCACTGCGGTAGGCGGTTCCACCCAGCAAAGCGAGGGCCAATACCACAACAACAGCAACTACTGGTTGCGCTTCGATGCCTACGACGACATCATCATCCAGAGCGTGAAAGTCTTCGCCAACGGTGAAGGCGACCGCACCATCGCCGTCATCGACGCGGCCGGCAACACCATCGACGAGGTCACCGTGAACATCCCCGATGGGGAAAGCATCGTCGAGTTGGGGCTCGAAGCACCCGCGGGTGTCGGCCACGGATTGCGCTCGGTGGGAGGCAACCCCCAACTGTGGCGCGACGGCCAGGGCAGTGACCTCGATTACCCCTACGCCATCGGTGACCTCGCCACCATCACGTCCAGCAGCGTGAACAACCCGAACAACGCCACGAACTACTACTATTTCTTCTACGAGTGGACCGTGACTACGCAAGGCATCTCCTGCGCCTCCGACCGCGTACCCGTGACGGTCACGGTGGAGGTCAGTGGCGTGGACGACATCACGGTGCTGGATGGCGCACTGCGCGTGCACCCGAACCCCACGAACGGCGTGGTGCAGCTCGATTGGAGCGCCTTCGGATTCGGCCCCGTCACCTGTGAAGTGGTCGACATGTCCGGTCGCATCCTGCACCGCGTGCAGGCCAATGGTGCAGCCGAACTCGGTACGATTGACCTGTCCGATCTCCCCCGTGGCGTGCATGTGCTGAAGCTGACAGGAGCAGAGGGCTCCGCTACGGCGCGCATCGTCCTGCGCTGATGACACAATGAATCCATGGACTCCGACCGGTTTCGTGTCGGAGTCCTTTTCATTTTTGTCCTATGCTGCGCGCTTCTGCCATTGCACTCCTTGCCCTGTTGCTCGTATCAGCGAGCGCAACCTGGCAATTGGGTGCTTTCGCACCTCGCACGGTCATCCAGGCCCATCAAGGCCTGGAATACCACATGCGCAGTGACGTACTCGGCGGACTGCCCGACACCATCAACGCCCTTTTCTACGGGTCTGGCAAGTGTGCCGGCTGCCATGGCGAAGACCCCAACGACCTCGCTTCCATTGCCGGTCAGACCTTCCCCATGGTGCCCCAACCGGATGGCTGGGACGTCAACGTGGTGGACGATTGGCGCAGCTCCATCATGGCCAACAGCACGAAGGACCCGTTCTGGCGGGCGAAGGTGCGCCATGAAGTCATCACCAACCCAGCCCATGCGGCAGGGCTGGAGGACAAGTGCACCAGTTGCCATGCTCCGGTGGGCCATTTTTCCGCCCACCACGAAGGCGCGGAGTACTACTCCCTGCTGGAAGCCCTGACCGATTCGCTCGCACTCGACGGTGTCAATTGCGCCGTTTGTCACCAGCAGGCCCCTGAGGGCATCGGGACCCGGTTCAGCGGCGATATGACCTTCGTAGAGGACACCATCTTCGGTCCCTACGGCGGCGGTAAGGATGAATATCCCGTCCAGTACCAGCCCATGCAGAGCTTCATCGGCTTCTACCCCATGTACGGACAGCACATGGCGGAATCAGAGTCCTGCGCGGCCTGTCACAGCCTGATCACCAGCAGCGTGGACCTCGAAGGCGAGTACACGGGCAGCACCGTCATCGAGCAGGCCACCTATCACGAGTGGGTGAACTCAGTCTATGAATCCGGTCCGGAACAACAGGAATGCCAGGGGTGCCACGTGCCCCGCATCGACGACCCCGTCACCATCGCAGGAGGTTACGCCTGGCTGCAACCCCGCTCGCCCTTCGGCCTCCACTACTTCGTCGGTGCCAACACCCACATGCTGCGCATGCTCCGAAACAATGTGGATTCCCTCGGGCTCTCCGCCACGGAAGCGCAATTCGACAGCACGATCGCCCGGACTCTGGCCATGCTCGAGGAACAGACCCTCGACCTTTCGGCAGACGCCATCCTCGATGATGGACTCCCGCGCATCGAGGTGACGCTGGAGAACAAGGCAGGCCACAAATTCCCGTCGGGGTACCCCGCACGGCGCGCCTGGGTGGAGCTGAAGGTGACCGGTGACAACAACAACATCCTCTTGCACTCCGGCGCATGGAACCCAGAGACGGGGCACATCATCGGTCAGGAGGACGTCGCCTGGGAGCCTCATCACAATGTCATCAGCGCCGATGACGACGTTGTCATATACGAGCTCGTCCTCGGCGATGTCAACGGCGACCCGACCACCCTGCTTGAACGGGCCCACGCCCACCTCAAGGACAACAGGCTCGTTCCCCGCGGATTCTCCACGACCCACGCTGTCTATGACACCACGGCCATCATCGGTGCCGCAGAAACGGATCCGGATTTCAACCTGAACACCGAAGGGGAGGAGGGCACCGGCGCTGACCGCATCCAATACCTCTTGCCGGAAGGGTGGAACAACCAGGAAGCGCTCTCAGTCGAATGCACGGTCTGGTACCAGAGCCTGCCCCCGAAATGGGTCGCGCCCATGCTTGAAATCGAAGGGGACAGCCTGATTGACGGTTTCCGCCAACTCTACGAGGATTTCGCGCCCGTACCGGAACGCGTGGCGTCCACCTCTTTGGATCTCGTCATCGACGGTGTGCAAGACGACATAGCAGAAGCAGTGCAGGCCTGGCCCAATCCCACACTGGATGGTGCATTGACCATCCAAGGCCGTTCCATCCTCGGAAACTATCAATTGCTCGATGCCGCCGGCAGAATCGTGGAACAAGGAAGGTGCACCCAAAGCACATTGCGCCTGCACCTGCCTGCAAACGGCACGTACTTCCTGCGCACCGAGCAAGGCCACGTCACCTTGCTGCGGAACTGATCAGGCCTTGAAGTCGAGGACCACGGGACAGTGGTCCGAACCGTGAACGTCGGTCAGGATTTCTGCTCCGCCGCACATCTCCAACGCGGCACCGCAGGCCAGGAAATAATCCAACCGCCAACCCACGTTCTTCTCACGGGCTCCGCCGCGGTAGCTCCACCACGAATACTGTACGCGGTCCGGGTTCTGGTGCCGCCACACATCCGTAAAGCCACCGCCCAACAAGGACGTCATCCCGTCGATTTCGTCCTGCGTGTACCCGGGCGTCTTGTTGTAGTTGGCAGCAGGTCGGGCGAGGTCGATGGGTTGGTGTGCGACATTCAGGTCTCCGCAGCACACCACCGGCTTCTCGGCAGCCAACCCCGAGAGATAGGCTTTGAATGCCACATCCCACTCCTTTCGGAAGGGCAAGCGCTTCAGGCCCGATGAACTGTTCGGGGTGTACACCGTGACGAAACGGAAAGACCCGAAATCAGCGGTGGTCACCCTGCCCTCATCGTCCATGCCTTCGACACCGATGCCATGGGTCACGGCTTCGGGCGCCACCCTCGAGAGGATGGCCGTTCCCGAGTACCCCTTCTTCACGGCGCTGGACGAATGGATATGCCAATCGCTCCCCAGATCGAACAGGGCCTCGCGCACCTGGTCATCCTGTGCCTTCGTCTCCTGCAGCCCCAGCACATCAATCCCGCTGGCCACCAGCCATGCCGCAAAATCCTTCTTGACCACGGCGCGCACGCCATTCACATTCCACGTTCCCAATTTCATGGACGCAAGCTCGCAAAGGCCAACCGATTTCAAGGCATCCCTTCCGGGCGTGACCATCCACGCGCCACCAACTGGGCCACCAATACATCCACATCCTCAGAATGGTGAAGAACACGGCGTACCTGCAGCATTTCCATGAAGTGGTCGCCTTCTGTTGAAAGACCCGCACTGTGATCCATTCTCACCAAATGGTTGAAGTCTTCCGTCGGGCCGACATCCAGCAATTTGAATTCCTTCTCTACTGGTTCAAACCCAACAATCAACCGGCGCCCGTCCACCTCGGCCAGTTCCATGAAATGGGGCAGGGTGAGGAACTCCAATTGCCAAGGTGCCATATAGCCCAGAGAGAA
>CALKUW010000054.1 GCA_937996585.1 uncultured Flavobacteriales bacterium | reverse complement strand
CCCCCGAGGAGCATGGTCATCCAGATGTTGATGTTGGTCGTGACCCACCGGTGGAAGGTCGGAATGCGCCACATGGCAGCACCGGCGGCGAACAAGGTGGCGGCGAGGCCCGCGAGGAACCGAGGCTCCGGCCACAGCATGACGATGAACGTCAGCAGGAACAAACCGCATATGGCTGTGAACCAGGAGGCCTTCCGGTTGCCGCCCATGGGGATGTACAGATAGTCTTTCAGCCATCCCGACAGGCTCATGTGCCAGCGCTTCCAGAAGTTGCCGCAGCTGTCCGCCTTGTAGGGGCTGTTGAAGTTCTGCGGCAGCCGGTAGCCCATAAGGAGGGCGACTCCGATGGCCATGTCCGTGTATCCGCTGAAGTCCGCATAGACCTGTAGGCTGTAGCCGTAGAGCGCCATGAGCACCTCGAATCCGCTGTGCGAGGCAGGATCCGCAAAGACGCGGTCATTGAAGTTCACGGCGATCCAGTCGGCCAACAGGACCTTCTTCAAGAGCCCGTTCAGGATCCAGAAACCCGCCTGTCCGATGGTTTCGCGGGTGACGGCCCGGGGCGAGAGGATCTGGGGAACGAATTCCGCGGCCCGCACGATGGGCCCCGCCACCAGTTGCGGGAAGAAGGACACGTAGAATCCGAAGTCAACCAGGCGCTTGAGGGGTGCGACGCGCCCCCTGTGGATGTCAACGGTGTAGCTGATGGTTTGGAAGGTGTAGAAGCTGATGCCGACCGGCAGCAGGATGCGGTCGACCGACCAGGCCGTACCGAGTGCGGCATTGGCCCCCATGGCGAGCCAGTTCCTCGGGATGATGGAAGCCCCTGTGGCGGCATTCCACGATTCCGTCAGGAAGTAGGTGTATTTGAAATAGAAGAGGACGGTCAGGTTGATGGCAATGCTCAATGCGAGCCACCCATCCCGTGCAGCTTTTCCCCGGCTGCCCGCAATCCGGTGCCCGATGAGGTGGTCGCTGACGCTGGAGAAGACAAGGATCAGGAAAAACCATCCCGACGTCTTCCAGTAGAAGAGCAGGCTGGCAAGCAGCAACCATCCGTGCCTCAAGGCGCGCTGCCGGTCCCTGTGCAGGGCGGAATCCACAGCGAGAATGACGACGAGAAACAACCAGAAGGAACCATCAAGGAAGGTCCACGGGCTGGATGCGTCGTGCTGCAGGAACTCCAAACCGGGCATCATGGACTCAATGGGGGGACTTCGGCAGCTGAACGCACGAGCGTACCGTAGAGCAATTCGCCGATGAGGACATATCCATCCCGGCGCATGTGGAGCCGATCCTCGGCTGCAAATCCCGATTGGCGGAGTCGGTCGATGGATCCCTTGCCCCCGAGCTGGCCATACAGGTCCCAGCAGGCGACGCGCTCCGTTTGGACCAGTTCCTTCATGGCGGCCCGGACACGTTCGGCGTTGGGATTGTGCCGCGATCGGTAATGGCTGTCGTTGTTGGTCACCAGCAGGATGTCAGCACCGGGATTGGCTCCGCGGATGGTGTCCAACAGGGCACGGTAATGGCGTTTGAACCGAGACGGATCGAAACGGTTCACTGCCATGTGCGCATCGTTGATGCCGAAGGCGAGGATCACGAGGTCGGGTGAAATGGCGCTGAGCTGTGCGCTGAAATGCGGGTTGCGCAACCAGGAAGCCGAGTGGCCCCCGTTGGCCCCAATGTCATGGTAGACGAGGTCCGCGTCTTGCGGGATCCACTCGACGCCATGCAATGTGACAGGTCCACCCTGAGCCGGGGTGAGCTTCATGGTGTCAGGCAGGAAGTTCCCGCTCTCGGCTTTCCATTCGACAATGCCGCAGGCATGCTTTACTGCCTCGGATTGCACCGCGGATGTCGGACGCCAGGCACCATGCGTTTCCGGGCGATTGAAGACACGAAAGGAAGGGCAGCAGAGTTCACCTGCAGGATCGCCTGACCAGCAGGTGATGTCTTCGGGTGCAATGCATTGGGCCTCAATACCGGTGAGGCCCCATTCTCCTTCATGCCTGCGGTGGGCACAGGAAGCCCGGGTCCATTCCGATGAAGATGTCCATCCCCGTTCAGGAGGCCCATTGGTGCCGGTGAGGCGGTAGGGGGGCTGAATGCCACGACCGATGACGAGACCGGGAAAGTCGGACAGAAGTTGGTTCCGGAAAGCCCAGCCAATGCGTCCGGCCTGCACGTGGGAGCCCCCCATGTGGACCACGGTGATGGGGCCGTCCGTTTGTCGGTCCATTCCGGTCAGGAGCTCATGCCACTTTTCGAGGAACCGACTGAGGTGACCGGCGCCATGAAGAAAGGCGGTGCTGGATGAAATCATCCGGAGATCATCATCTCGGTATGGATCTCCGCGGTGAGGGTGGACCGCTTCGGTGGTCCATTCCGCCTCTGCTGCGGCGGTACTGTCCTGCGGATTTGCTCCGCCCGGAAGAAGCAGGAGGGCCATAGCGCAAAGAATCAGCGCATGACGTGTAACCGCGGAAGGGAGGTTACTGCCGAACATGGAGGGACGGGGGTGGACTGTTCGGGCTGGATGCGTCCAATGTCGGAGCGCGCCTGCTCCCGATGGCATCGGGAGCGGGCGGGGACCACTGGCGCTGCCAGTCACCATAGGCGGTGAGGAAGGCACGGTCCAGGAGGGTGCCGACCTTTCGGGCACCCAGAGGCGTGAAGTGGATGTGGTCCGGTCCGGCCAATGGGGGCTCACTGCCTACCCATGCGGGCATGCTCCCGAGCCCCCCCATCACTTCGAGCAGGTCCCAATAGGCGACCCCCTCTTCCCGGGCAGCTGTTCTGAGTGCCAGCCGCACTTCATCAAGCATGGTGAAGGGCGTCCATTCCAATCCGGTCTTCTCCGCCATGTCCGATGGACCGATGACCAGGATGGCGGACTGTGGAAGGAGTCTCTTGAACAGCCGGATTTGGCTTGCAAACCATCCGCCGTACCGGGCAGCGCCACCATCGGGGGGGCAATGCGGAACATAGTTGCCGCCGAACTGAAGAATGACGAGATCCGGGCCAAGCGTCATCAACTGCTCCGAGAATTGAGGCCGGTCCAATTTCCGGAACAGGGTGCCTGAGCTGCCGCGCATGGGGACGTTGTGCCATTGGACCCCGCCTCCGATGGGTTCGAGGGCATGAACCCTCGGGGGCACACCACCGAAGCAGATTTCGGTGGGAATTGCACCACCCTCCGCCGATCTTGACGGGAGCTGGAGTGTCAAAGTGCCGGACGGTGTGCCCGCAAGGAGGGTGTCCATGGCATGGCCGTTGAGGGCAATGGAGCAGGAAGTTGTGATGGAGTCGTGCCAGATGCGGATGCTTTTCCACCGGCTGAATTGCGGATGGTTGCGGGGCTCCTGGGCAATGGAGAGACAGGACTTCGGTGGTGCCGGTACACCGGGGGTGTCAACCGTGTCTACCGCAGCATAGCAGGCCATGAGTCCATAGCGTTCATCACCATCCGTGGTGTCCCTCCGACCATACCGGGTGTGCCGGCGCCAGGCCCCGGTATGGGATTGGCGAACGGCGAAACTGGGCACGAGGGGAACGGCAGCCTGCAAACCTGGGCCATACCCGCCCCACCGCTCCTGCCAGGCGTTGCGCATCACCCCGGAGATGCGGTCGCCTTCGATCTGGCTGTCTCCGTAGTGCAACACGGTCACGTCGCCGTGTTCGACAAGGTTGGAGAAGAGTCGGCCGAATGCCTCCCTGGCGGCTTCGGGGATGACCAGCTTGAGGGTGGAGGGCAGTGCCCCGGCATCGGGCACCGTCCAGTGGGATGATCTCCGATGAGATGGGGTAGGGGTTGACGATTCTTCGTGAATTCCGGAATCCACGGATGCAGTCTCAACCCACGCAGCCCGGCTTGCCCCGATGGTGTCGTCGTCGAGCCCGGCGGTCGCACCAGCTGCACTTGACGCGGAGAATTCGTCCACTCCCTGCCCATGAGTGAAGATGCCAGCCGTATCGGTTGGGACTTCAGCTGCCACAGCATGAGGTTCTGCTTGCGTTGCAGCTGCCCATCCGGAATCGTATCGGGCAAGCAAATCCTCGATGTCCGATGGTTTTTTTCGGGGTACGATGATGCGGCTTTGGGTACCATCGACGGCGAACGACCATGCAGGAGGCAGGGCCAACCTGAACTCATGGCCGGCCACGGTCCATCCCTCGGGTGGGGCCAGGCTCAAGCACAGGGTCACGATGCAGCCCACCAGTGAAA
>CALKUW010000053.1 GCA_937996585.1 uncultured Flavobacteriales bacterium | reverse complement strand
GAGAAGGCGCGCGAGATCATGAACCTGCTCAAGCTGGACCACAGCGTCCAGTACGACGAGAAGGACGCCATCGGCCGCCGCTACCGCCGTCAGGATGCCATCGGCACGCCGTTGTGCATCACCATCGACCACGACACCCTCGAGGACAACGCGGTCACCCTCCGCGACCGCGACACCATGGAGCAGGTCCGCGTGCCGATTGCCGAGCTGCCCGCCCGCGTGGCCGAGCGTGTCGGCTGGTCCACCCTGTTTTCCTGATTTCCTTTCGATTCACCCTCACCATGGAGACCACTCCTTCTGCCGTCATGGCCTTTCAAGACCTCACCTTCGAGGGCGTGCGCGCCCTGATCCGCGTTGATTTCAACGTCCCGATGACCCCGCCTGCCGAGGACGGCAGCCGGACCGTGACCGACGACACCCGCATCCGTGCCGCCTTGCCCACCATCCAGCATGTGCTCGACACCGGTGGCAGCGTGGTCCTGATGAGCCACCTCGGCCGCCCGAAGGGTGCCGACGCCGACTTGTCCTTGCGTCACATCATCTCGACGCTGGAGGGCCACCTCGGCCGTCCGGTGAAGTTTGCCTCGGATTGCGTGGGTGACGAGGCACTGGAGGTGACACAGTCCCTCGCAGCTGGAGAGGTTGCCGTCTTGGAGAACCTCCGCTTCCACGGAGAGGAGAAGGCGGGCGATGAGTTCTTTGCCGGCCAGCTCGCCGAGAATGGGGACTTCTACATCAACGACGCCTTCGGTACGGCGCATCGCGCCCATGCCTCCACGGCGGTGATCGCCAAGTTCTTCCCGGAGGACAAGGCGTTCGGTTTCCTCATGGAGGGCGAGGTCAAGGCGCTGGAGCAGGTGCTCGGTGGAGCCGAGAAGCCGGTGGCGGCCGTGATTGGCGGTGCCAAGGTGAGCTCCAAGCTGGCCGTGCTGCAGAACCTGCTCGACCGCGTCGACAAGCTGGTCATCGGCGGCGGCATGGCTTACACCTTCGTGCAGGCCCAGGGCGGCCAGGTCGGCGGTTCGCTCGTTGAGCCCGACATGCACGGAGACGCTTTGGCCCTCCTCGAGGCGGCCAAGGCCAAAGGGATTTCCGTTCACCTGCCCACCGACACGCTGTGCGGAGACGGCTTCTCGCCAGACGCCAACCAGCAGACCCACCCGACGAACGCCATCCCCGACGGCTGGGAAGGCATGGACATCGGGCCGAAGAGCCGGGCGGACTTCGCCGGTGCGCTGGCAGGCTGCAAGACCATCCTGTGGAACGGCCCGATGGGGGTGTTCGAATTCGACCGCTTCGCCGAGGGTACGAACCACATCGCTCAGGCCATCGTTCAGGAGACGGCCGCGGGGGCCTACACCCTCGTCGGCGGCGGAGATTCCGTGGCCGCCGTCAACAAGGCCGGCCTCGCCGACAAGGTGAGCTACGTCTCCACGGGTGGAGGCGCCATGCTGGAAGGCCTCGAGGGCAAGACCCTGCCCGGCATCGCGGCCATCGCTGAAGCCTGAGGTGGCCCGCTGACAAATCTCATACCTGTTTCCTAGGAATAGGGGGCGTTCGGGCCGTATTTTCAAGGCTCCGATGCGCTTTTTCATGCTCTCCTTGCTGCTCGCGGTGGTCACCGTGGGCCAAGCTCAAATTTCCCTTCTGGGAGGTTCCCCCCTTTCAACAACGACGCCCCCGTTCAGCACCCAATCCCACGGGTTGAACCCCACAGGTTTGTGGGCGGATGCCAACGGGCCGTTGCCGACCAATGCCTGGTGGCAGAACCTCGCCCTCGGCGGGGGAGGTTTGACGGTCAATACATTGCCCTACCTCGTTCAGGTCAGTGGTGATGCTTTGAAGTTTGGCGCACCCAACAAGGTGGTCGACCAGAACTACATCTTCACCTCGATGACCGAGAACCTGAGTTTTCGGGCGGTCCAGGGTACGCCAGGGCAACAGATCACGGACTATGGGCCGCTGCACGTCAGCCTCGCGTGGGGATCGGGGTCGGGCTCCATGCACACGGATTTGGTGCGCGGACAGGCCTACATGACGATGCACTACGATGCATTGACGCCCCGCATCGGTACGGTGCATGCGATTACCAGTGTGAACGGTGGTCCAGCCAACGTGGCCAACACAGGCACCCGGTTTGAGTTGGCGATGAACAATGGGCAGACCTGGGTCGTCTATGCTTCATCCACCATCACGTTGAGTCAGAACAGTGGCGGGTTGGTGGCTTCAGCGCCCTTCACGGGATCGCTGCGCGCTGCCTTGCTGGATGTCGCGGGTGAATCCGTTCTGGATGCCCACGCGGCACGGATTCCAACGGGCGGATCCGTGTCGGCGACGGCGACCGGAGACCTCGGCACGATCACATTCGATTGGGAAACCCAAGGATCGGGGCCCTTGCTCATGATGGCCCTGCCGCACCACATGGACGTATTGGTGTCACCCTCCACGACGGCCTTGGTGCGCAATACGATGAAGGGAGACATGACCGGCATTTCGGGAACGTCCTGGACGATGGAGGAGCCGCTGACGACCATTGGATTCGAAGCGGCGCAGCCCATAGCGCCGGACTACGAGCAGGCTGTCCGCGATGCCCTCGCTGAGGACGTGGGTTTTGGGGTTACGGCGGGTGACCCCTATTTCGGGGGCAAGCAATTCTCGGCCCTCGCCCGGCTGGCGTTGATTGCCGACGAGCTCAATGAGCCGGCATTGGCCTCCACCTACCGGAACACGCTGGGCAATGCCCTTCAGCAGCGCCTGGCCGGTCAGAATGGAGACCCGTTGGTCTACGACCAGACGTGGGGTGGTTTGGTGATTTCCTCGGGGCTCAACAATGCCGGGGCGGCGTTCGGCCAGGGTTACTACAACGACCACCACTTCCACTACGGCTACTGGATCTATGCTGCGGCGGCCATGGCCAAGGACAATCCGGCGTGGGTGAGCCAATGGGGCGATGAGGTCATGCACCTCATTCGGGATGTGGCTGAGCCTTCCGGGACGGACCCGCATTACGGGTACATGCGCAACAAGGAT
>CALKUW010000052.1 GCA_937996585.1 uncultured Flavobacteriales bacterium | reverse complement strand
GCTCAGGTATTCGTCTCCTTCGAGCAGGATGTGCTGCGCCCCTGTCAACTGCACCATGCGATCGAATCCGGCCAGCTGGGCACCGACCATGAAATCGACCTTGCGTCCGATGCGGTCCATCACGTGGAGCAGCATCGCCGTGATGGTGGTTTTTCCATGGCTGCCGGCCACGACGACCCGGTACTGTTCCTTGGCGGCATCGTAGAGGTATTCGGGATAGCTGACGATGCGGAGTCCGAGTTCCTTGGCCCGCGCCAGTTCGGGGTTGTCCGCCCGTGCATGCATGCCGAGGATGATGACATCCAAGTCGGCGGTGATGCGTTGCGGATCCCAGCCCATCGCGGAAGGCAGAAGTCCGGCGGCTTCCAGCCGGCTCCGGCTCGGGTCGTGGATGGCGTCATCCGATCCCGAGATGTGGTGGCCGAAGTCGTGCAGGGCCAGGGCGAGGTTGTGCATGGCCGCTCCTCCAATGGCGATGAAATGGATGCGCTGTGGGGTCATGGCTTGGTGGGAGGCGAAGGGGTGAAGAAGAGGCGCGCCGCAGCTGCCGTACAGGGGATGGGGCCGATGAGGGCGGCGATGTAGGGGCCGATGACGGGAATGGCGAGCAGCAAGGAAAGGATGCCGCCGATGGCCAGCAGGTGGCTGCGCTGTGTCCAGCCTGCACGGATGGAGCTGCGCCAATCGAGCCCGGCCTGCTCGTAGACGGCATCATATACGGCTGCACCGAAGAAGTACGCGCCAACAGCCCAGGACAGGGCGATGAGGACGGGGGAGAGGAGAACGCCCAGCGGTCCCGCGAGCAGGGTCAGCAGGAACCCGGTGGCCCACAGTGTGATGCCCAGGGCGAGCTCCATCATGAGCAGCACGAGCGAGATGCGCACGCCGCGCCACAGGTCCCGCACCAGCCCCTTCCAGTTGAAGGCGGTGTCGGTGCCGGTTTCGATGGCACACACTGCTGCGGCCAGGGCGCTCATGAAGGGGGCCATCAGCGTGATCAACAGGTATTTGGTCACTTTCACCTTGAGCCAGAGGACAAAGAGCAGAACCCCCCATTCCACGATCCAATCCAGCCTCGAACTGCCCCAGAGGAGGACCTCGTTCCAGGTGTTTCCCCAGCTGTTGGATGCGCCATCAGCTTCCCCCGCAGCATTGGAGGCTTGCGTTGCTACGGGCAACATGCCGCGCAGGAAGTCCGTCAATGTCGTAGTGAGCCATTCAGCAAACCACCAGCCGGCCAGCGCCAGCGCTGCCAGCACGATGGGGCCCGCGAGATGATAGGCGCGTAACCCGTGTGTCCTCAAGTAGGAAAAGCTGCGGCCCCACATGGGCAGGGCGCGCAGGAGCTGGCGCAGGGATGTGGCTTTTCGGACGGTGGTCACGGGACCAATTTCGCCTGCGATGCCTTACGGTTTGGAAAAGGTGCCACCGACTTCCGACACGGCATCGAAGAAATCGGGATAGCTCTTCGCTACGGCGCCGACACCTTCAATTTCGATGGGGGCTCCGGCCAGCCCCAATACGGCCGCCGCCATCACCATTCTGTGGTCGCCACGCCCACTCAGCAGAGCGGGCTGTACGGGGCCGGGGTGGATGGTCATGGTGTCGGTTTCCGCATCGAGCTCGACGCGGATGCCGGCTTTGGCGAACTCCTCTTGTATGGCAAGTCCGCGGTCGCTTTCCTTGTGTTGCAGGCGGTGCAAGCCCTTCAGCTTCGTGGGGCCCTTGCAGAAGGCGGCGAATGCCGCCAGCGGTGGGAAAAGGTCTGGGCAGTGGGTGGCGTCGAAGGCGAACCCCTTGCGCCTTCCGCGGTCGACCCGGATACCGGTTTCAGTGCGCATGAGCTTGGCGCCGCTCAGGAGGAGGGCACCGGTGACCGCCTGGTCGGCTTGGGTGGGGGTGTTTCCAAGGCCGTCGATTTCGAGGAAGGGGTCGCCACACAGCGTGGCCAGGATCAGCAGGAAGGCGCCGGCACTCCAATCCCCGGCGACGGTCTGGTCGAATGGGGTGTACGATTGACCTCCGGGAATTTCGAAGGTTTGATGGTCCTGATGCCGCATGCTGATGCCCGCGCTGGCCATGACTTCCATGGTCATGTCCACATACGGGCGGCTCTGCAGGTTGTGCACGTGCAGTGTGGAATCCTCGGAAGCCATGGGCAGGGCCATGAGCAGTCCGGTAAGGAACTGGCTTGACAGGGTGCCGTCAAGTGACAGGGTGCCGCCCTTGAGCGGTCCCTCGAGCACGACCGGTGGACACCCTTTGTTCAGGCCCACGGTCACCCCAAGGGGCTCCAGTGCGTCCGCAATGGGTTGCATGGGACGCGACTTGAGCGAGCCGGATGCTTCCAACGTCAGTTGTTCGGTAGCGAGGGCGGCGATGGGGGAGAACAGTCGGATGCCGAGGCCGCTTTCGCCGATCGGCAGGACCTGTTGACGCGGCGCGAGTCCCCCTTCCATGCGGATGGCTTCCTGTCCGATTTCAATGTCGGCACCGAGCCCGGCGGCCACTTCCACTGCCGCGATGCAATCCGCTGCATCTGAAGGATTACGGATCCAGCTTTCGCCGTGGGCGAGCAGGGCGGCCGCCACAAGCCTTTGCATGTGGCTTTTGGATGCAGGGGCGACCAGGCGGCCCGAGAGGACGGAGGGATGGGCGATGAGGTTCATGCCTTGTCCACGACATAAAGGGTGGCGATGCCGCCCGTCAGGGGGTGCATGCGGCACGCGGAAAATCCGCATCCGATCAGGATGTCATGCATGGCCTGCCCTTCGGGAAAGGCCTTGACCGATTCCGGGAGGTAGGTGTAGGCCGAGGCGTCCTTGGAGAACCACTTGCCGAGCGTCGGCATGATGTAGCGGAAATAGAGCCAGAACAGCTGTTTCATGGGGAACCACTTGGGCTTGGAGAACTCGAGGATGTAGCCTTTTCCGCCATTGCTTAGCGTGCGCAACATTTCCTTGAGCCCGGCTTCGAGGTGTTCGAAATTCCGCACGCCGAAGGCCACGGTGAAGGCGTCGAACCTGCCGTCCTCAAAAGGCAGGGATTCCCCGTCGGCCAGAACGAGCTCCACCCGACCGTCTTGTCCCGCCTTTGTCACCTTCTGGCGGCCGATGTCCAGCATGCCCGCACTGATGTCCACCCCGATGACCTTGACGCCCGGAGCACGGTGGGCGGTGCCGATGGCGAAATCGGCTGTTCCCGTGGCCACATCGAGGACCTCGGCGGGTTTTTCCGCCAGCATCATCCGGATGGCCTTGCGGCGCCAAAGCTTGTCTATGCCCAGCGAAAAGAAGTGGTTCAGGAAGTCATAGCGGTGTGCGATGTTGTCGAACATCCGTGCGACCTGCGCCTTTTTGGCGGCATCGTCCTCGTAGGGTTTGATCGGGGTTCCCATTTCGCGGTGCAAGGTCGGCTTCAGCCAATCATCGTGTGGCCTTCGGGGTATTTGTAGTTCCTGCTGACGACTGAACGGGAAAAAGCGAAGGCGACAGTGAGGGTGCCGACGCGTCCGACGATCATGCTGGCGATGAGGATGGCGCGGCCCATGTGGCTGATTTCCACGGTGATGCCGGTGCTCAACCCCACGGTTCCGAGGGCGCTGACCTGTTCGAAGAGCAGCTGTAGGAACCCGCGGTTGGAGGCCGCCAGGATGTGCGGTTCGGTCACGGTCAGGGCGAAGGTGCCCAGGAGGTTTCCGACGATGAAGAACATGAGGATGCCCCACGCCCTTCCACGCATGGCTGCACCTATGCTGCGGCGGAAGAGCTGGGGATGCTGTCGGCCTCGGATTGTGCCCATGACGTGGGCCACCACAACGGCGAAGGTGCTGGTCTTGATGCCGCCACCGGTGGAGGAGCTCGATGCCCCGATGAACATGAGGACGATGAGCAGGAAGAGCATGGGGGTGCCGATGCCCCCGATGTCAACCGTATTGAATCCGCTGGTGCGCGTGGCGCTTTGGAACACCGCTGTGGTGATGCGGCCGGTCCAGCCCATGCCGTCCAACGTCCCTCCGTTGCCGCTTTCGAGGAGCAGGTAGGCGACAGCGCCGAAGGCCACGAGGCCCAAGGAGTAGTAGAGCGCAATCTTGGTGGCGAAGCCGATTTGCTTCCAGGGCTTGCGCATGCGCTCGCGGAGGTTGTCCCGTCCGAACAGGTCGAAGACGGCCACCATGCCCAGCGCCCCGAAGAACACGAGCAGGGTCACGGTCCAATGCACCAGCCAGGCCGAACCCACCCGCGCATCGGCCAGTCCGCCACTGAAGAGCGAGATGCCCGCGTTGTTGAAGGCGCTGATGGACAGGAAGAAACTGTTGAAGAGGCGGTCGCCCGCGCTGTCGAACATGCCGCCAGGCCAGAAGATGAAAAGCACCAACGCACCCACCACTTCGATGCCGATGCTCCAGAGGATGACCCTGCCCAGCATGCCCCGGCTGCCGAGGATGGAGCCGCGGTTCACGAAGTCCTCTATGACCTCATGTTGCCGCACGCCGACACCGAAGCGCGCCAGCACGGCGATCAGAGAGCCGAACGCGATGATGTTCAGGCCACCGAGCTTAATCAGCACCATCAGGACGACGTGTCCCTTGTGGGTGAAGAAGAGTTCGGCGTCCTCGATCATGAGCCCGGTCACACAGGTGGCGCTGGTGGAGGTGAACAGGGCATCGAGGAAGGGCATGCCCAGGCCATCCACCGTCATCTCCGGCAGCATCAACAGGCCGGTGCCGGACAGGATGAGGAACAGGAAGGAGCAGATGAAAAGCGTGGCGGGGTGGAACCTGAACCGCGGCAGGGCCCTGGCCCGGTCCGACAATTCGATGACGAGTACCGCAAGGAAATACGCCTGGACGAGCCACACCGACCAGTCCTCCACGGTTTCAATGCCCAATGGGTCCAGCAGCCGCGCCAGGATGACCTCCCCGGTGAGGATGTCGCTCAGCCCCTCAACGAGGAGGATGGCCATCATCAGCGCTTCGAAAGCATGTCTCCGCAGGAAGCGCAGGGGGTGGAAATCAAAGAACCACCGCACCAGGAAGTGCAGGATGTAGAAACCGAAGCCCGTCTTGATGGCGGTGATCAGCCGCTCGGCCATCAGCGACTCGAGCGGGTAGCCGTAATAGGCGATCAGGCTTCCGAAGGCGATGAGGGTGACAAAGACGTTGACCGTTCGGAAGGCGCCGAGCACCCTTTCGCGCCTCGGGTGGAGGAACACATTGACCCTTTCCCGAATGTCGTTGAGGGTCATGCGGTGATGGGAAGGCGCCGGATTTCGGCCATGAGGGCCTGCCGGTCGATGGGGACGACGCCCGGCTTCTCGCAGACCCACCCGCCGGCCAGGTTGGCGACCTGGGCCAGGGTGGAGGCGTCCACGCCCTGCGCGAGCAGGACGGTGGCCACGGCGATGACCGTGTCTCCGGCACCGGACACGTCGAGGATTTCCCGCGGGTGTGCCGCATGGTGCACGTCTTCGATGGCCGTCTTGATGCGGACGCCGTGCTCGGACATGGTGAGCAGGACAGCCTTGGGATGCCATTCCGACATCAACCTACCCAGACCTTCCTCAATGGCCTGTTGCCGGCCTTGTCCGTCTCCATCCTCCCAAAGGAGCCCAAGCCCATCGCGGAGTTCCTTGAGGTTCGGCTTGAACAGGTCAACCCCCCGGTAGGCATCGAAATGCCGGAATTTGGGGTCCACCGTGACCGGAATCCCATGTTGGGCAGCGAGGTGCAGGACCCCTTCGATGACCATCGGGGACAACACGCCCTTGTCGTAGTCTTCGATGAGGATGGCGTTGAAGGCCTGCTGTCCCATCCTGGCAGCGATGCGCTCGAGCATCACCTGGGATGCTTCGGCTCCAAGGTCCGCGTCGTCTTCCTCGTCCACGCGCAAGAGGTGCTGTCCACCGCTCATGATGCGGGTCTTGACCGTGGTGCGCCGGTCTGAAAACGAGACCACGGCCGAAGTGTCCATGTCCAGTGCTTCCATCGCCGCCACCAGGTCATGTCCGTCGGCATCTCCGCCCACGGCACCGGAAATCGACACCGCAACCCCCAGGGCTTGGAGGTTGAGCGCGACATTGGCGGCACCACCCGGTCGGCGGTCGCGTTGCGAAGCACTGAGGATGGGCACGGGCGCTTCCGGACTGATGCGGTCGACCTTGCCCATCAGGTAGGCGTCCACCATGAGGTCACCCAGAACGAGCACGTGGAGGCGGTCTGTTTGCTCCAGTGCGTTCAAGGCCCGGTCACAATCCTCCTGCGACCAGGGATGTCCTATGGTCTTGTCCACGGGCATCAATCCAGTTTGGAAACGGCTTCCGCGATTCGGCGGATGGCCTCGTTCAATTGGGTTTCGGATGCTGCGTAGCTGATGCGGATGCAGTTCGGGGACCCGAAGGCGTCGCCGCCCACCGTCGCGACTTCTGCGGCTTCCAGCAGGTACATCGCCAGGTCCTGTCCGCTCGAAATGGTGTGGTGGCCGTTGGATTTTCCGAACAGGGCGCTGACATCCGGGAAGATGTAGAAGGCGCCTTTGGGGACGTTGACCTCGAATCCATCGATGGCCCGCAAGCCCTCGATGACCAGGTCGCGTCGCTGGAGGAAGGCCCCTTTCATCGTGGCGGCATGTGCGCTGCCGCCGTTCATGGCTTCAGATGTGGCTTTCTGGGAAATGCCGCTTGCGCCGCTGGTGAATTGGCCCTGCAACTTGGTGCAGGCTGCGGCGATCCAATGTGGGGCGGCGATGTAGCCGATGCGCCATCCGGTCATGGCGAAGCCCTTCGATACACCGTTGACGGTCACGGTACGGTCCATCATGCCCGGTTGGGCGGCAAAGCTGGCGTGCTGTTCCGTGAAGTTGATGTACTCGTAGATCTCGTCCGAGATGACGATGACGTCGGGATGCGCTGCCACGACTGCGGCAATGGCGGCGAACTCCGCTTCGGTGTAGACGCTGCCCGAAGGGTTGTTCGGTGAATTGAGCATCACGACCCGTGAGCGCTCTGTCAGGGCCGCCTGCAATTGGTCAGCCGTCATCTTGAAGTCCTGCGCGATGCCCGTGGGTACTTCGACGACCTTTCCGCCGGCGAGGTTCACCATGTCGGCGTAGCTGACCCAGTAGGGGGTGGGCAGGATGACTTCGTCGCCCGGGTCGACCAGGCTCAGCACCACGTTCATCAGGCTGTGCTTGGCCCCAGTGGAAATGACCACTTGCTCGGGGGCATACTCCAACCCATTGTCCCGCTGGAGTTTGGCGCAGATGGCTTCGCGCACGTCACCGAATCCCGGCACGGGTGGGTAGTGGGTGTGGTTCTCCTCGATGGCACGGATGCCTGCGGCCTTGATGGCCTCGGGGGTGTCGAAGTCCGGTTCACCCAGTGAAAGGCTGATGATGTCGCGTCCGGCTGCCTTCAACTCACGGGCCTTGCGGCTCATGGCGATGGTCGCGGATTCACTGAGCCTGCCGAGCAGTTGGGAGGTGCGGGGTTCCATGCGTTTCTGTACTGCGGGCAAAATTACGCAGGGGCTTCGGCCTTTTTAATGCAAACGGCCACCAACGATGCACCGGCCCATGTCAGGAATCCATTGACCGGGAGAATGGCGAAACCAAAGCTGAACCCCGCCGCCGAGGCCCACTGTTCTAGCGCCCAACCGCAGCAGGGTGCCAGGACGGCGACCAGTGGAATCCAAGGGTCGAGATTTGGGGGTGTCGATTTGCGCAGTAGGGCGAAAGCGAAGAGGCCCAGGAGGGGGCCATAGGTGTAGCCGGCAATCTTGAACAAGGCCGCGATCACGGACGTGTCGTTGACCGCATGGAACAGCAGGATGATCAGGCCGACTGTGGCTGATACCATCAGATGAACCCTTTTCCTTCTACGGCCTTCGGCTGGGGCCGATTCGGTCTCCGTTTCCATACCGAGGAAGTCGACGCACACCGATGTGGTGAGGGCGGTGATGGCGGAGTCTGCAGAGGACAGTGCGGCAGCGAACAGACCGAGGAGAAACAGGACGGGCAGGGTGACACCGAGGTTGCCTTCCAGTGCGACGCGGGCAAAGAGCAGGTCGGGGCGCCCCGCCTCCATGCCCGTGGCTTCCATGTGCATCAGCAGCAGGGCGCCCAGTCCAAGGAACAAGAGGTTCACGAATACCAGGACGAATGCAAAGGAGCCCATGTTGAGCCGGGCAGCGCCCAGCGAGCGGCAGCTGAGGTTCTTCTGCATCATGTCCTGGTCGAGGCCGGTCATGCACAAGGCGATGAAGGCGCCTGCGATGAGTTGCTTCGCGCCGTGGTTGCCCGCTCCCCAATCGTCGAGGAACCACCACCGGGCGTGGCCGGAATCGGCGATGGCGTGGGGGATTTCGGTCAGGGAAAGGCCCAGACTTTGTCCAATCAGCCAGACGGCCGTGCCGGCAGCGATGAGCATGCAGGCGGTCTGCAGGGTGTCGGTCCAGACCACGGTGCTGATGCCGCCTTTCTGGGTGTAGGCCCAGATGGCGCCGAGTACCAGCACGATCAGCAGGGTTAATCGGAGCCAACCGCCCAGCTCCGAGGTGGCCGGCAACAGCGTTTCATTGAGCACAAGCACCACGAGGTAGAGCCTGAATGCCGCGCCGATGCTGCGCGAGAGCAGGAAGAAGCCCGCTCCTGTACGGTAGGACCGTTGGCCGATGCGGTCGCCCAGGAACCGGTAGATGCTGGTGAGTTGCAGTCGGTAGTACAGGGGCAAAAGGATGCCCATGATGGCGGCATAACCGAAGAGGTAGCCGATGACCATCTGCATGTAACCGAATTGCTGATCGCCTACCCAGCCTGGTACGGACAGGAAGGTCACGCCGCTGAGGCTGGTGCCGATCATGCCGAAGGCTACGGCCCACCAAGGGCTGCGGCGACCACCGAGGGAGAAGTCCTGCATCGAGCCGGACCGTGCCGTCCGGTTCCCCACGGCAAACAGGACGCCGAGGTATGCGATGACGGCCAGGCCCGCCCACCATTCAACCTGCATGGGGACAAGCTACGTCCGCCTGCGGACATCGCCGGGAATCAGGGGCGGATGAGCACCCAGATGCCGATGAGGATGAGGAAGCCGGCGAAGTAGGACTTGAGGTTGCGGTCGGATGTGGCTGCCTTGAGCCGCTTTCCGACGAGCATGCCGAGGGCGATGAGCACCAGGATGCCGACCACGGCGGTCGGGGAAACGCTGACCCCGCGGCCGACATAGCCGAGCAGGGCCGCACCCGATTGCAGGGCGACGATGGCCAGGCTGCCTTTGACGGCTTGCTTCAGTGGTGTGCTCCAGAAAAGGCTGAGGGTCGGTGCGATGAAAATCCCGCCACCGACGCCAATCAGACCGCAGATGACGCCGGTCAAAAGGGCGGAGATGGCCAGTGCGAGTGGGTTCTTGCGGCTGAAGGCGTTTTGGTTGATGGGGAAGAGCATCAACGTGGCCACCGTCAAGGTGAAGGCGCCGAAGACCGTCATGCGCACCGTGTCCGGCACGATTGGGGCGAGGTAGGAGCCCGATGCGGCCGCGGTGGGAAATGCCAGGACGGAAAAAGCGAGGACCGCCTTCCAGTCGATGGACTTGCGTTCACGTATGGTCTTGTTGCCCGTATTGATGCCGATGGTGAGCAGGCTCATCAGAACGGCTTCGTCCAGGGGATAGCCCGCAATGCGCGTCAGATAAGGGATCAGGATGACGGCGCCACCGCCGCCGAACATGGCCAAGGCAATGCCCACGCTGAGCAGGATGGTGATGTCGATGAGGATGGAGGCGTCCATGGCAGTCCGTTTTGGGTGATGGGTTCAGGCAGCACTCTTCGCAGCGTCCTTCAGCTGTGCAATGTGGACCAGTTGCTCAGCACGGGGTTCGCTTACCGCGTCCTTTTTGGATAGGATGGGCTTGAACGCCTTCTGCTCATTCGTCAGGGGTTGGGCCGGGTGAATCGGTTCGTAGCCGAATGCGGCCATGACTTCGGCGCAGCTGTTCTCGATGATGGCGACTTCATTGGAAGGCAATTCTTCCTTCCAGGCTTCGATCCTGCTCAACATCACCGGCTTTGCGAGGTTGCCCCACAGTCCGGGGTTGGTGGTGGCGGCTTCCTTGGCGGCCTTGGAGGCGTGGTCGTCGAGCATCTCGTCGAGGAAGGCGATGTCGAGGAAGGTGCATGCGCGCTTGAGCTGTGTTTCAGGCTGCATCATGAGGTCCTCGTATTTGAGGGTGATCAGGGGTGTCGTGCGGGAGAGTTCGAGGACGCGGGAATGGTAGTCGGCCCATTTGAGGGCGGCGGCATGCGGGGTCTGCGGTCCACGTGGCGTGCCCCGAGCGCTGTTCCAAACGGCGCGTGGGTCGCGTATGAGGTGGATGAAGGTCGTGTCCTGGAACCCGCCTTTGAATTGCTCAGCAATGTCTAGGTTGTCCGGTGACTTGCAGAGGACACGGGCATCAGGTCGGCCATTGGAGTGGGCGCCGATGTGGGACAGGGCTATGGAGATGCCCAACGCGTCTTCCGGCAGTCCGCGCTTCTGGAGTTCAGCGCGCACTTCGTCGGTGGTGATGGGCGTCCCGTCTGCCGTCAACGGTCGGGGGCTGAGGTTCGCATTGTGCACCATCTCATCCAGCAGATTGTCACCCAGCTCTGATGCCAGCTTGATGAAGGCCTGCCGAGGCAGTGGTGGGTAGGGGCCATGCAGCGCCGGATGTTGGGCGGAAAGCATGGACTGGGTCTTGTTGGAGCCGTGGCGCTGAGGGGCCAGCATGAAGACGGTGGAGGTGGAGTAGGTGTTCATGGCAGTTCGGATGGATGTGATGGTGTCGTACGAGCTGGTGACAATGAGCGTCCAGGTTTCGTGAGCGCAGGTGACTTGGCTCAACCAGCGGGATGATGTTCGTCACGTTCCGGTGACGGTGCACTGCTTGACCGGTTAACTTCGTGGTCGTGGAAATGCCCTCTCGACTCATCGACCGCGCAGTCGATCAGATTGCCGGCTTGCCCGGTGTAGGGCGGAGAACCGCGCTGCGGCTAGCCTTGCACATCCTGGGGCGTCCCGAGGAAGAGGTACGCCGCTTCACGGAGGCAATACAGGACATGAAGGAGGGGGTGTTGTCCTGCGCGGTGTGCGGCAACCTCGGCGAAGATGCGGTGTGCTCGATCTGCAACGATGTCCGTCGCGAGGATGCGCGGATTGCGGTGGTGGAGGACCTCCGGGACCTCTTGGCCATTGAGTCCACCGGGCATTTCAAAGGGAGGTACCATGTTTTGGGTGGCGTCATCAGCCCCATGGATGGCGTGGGGCCAGCGGACCTGCGCATCGAGGGGTTGCTTTCCCGCATCGTGGAAGGCAAGGTGCAGGAGGTGATTTTTGCCCTGCCTACCACCATGGAGGGGGATACAACCGCCTTCTACATCCACAAGCGACTCAAAGAATTTGATGTACAGGTGACCACCCTGGCTCGCGGTGTGGCCGTGGGGGACGAACTGCAATACGCGGATGAGTTGACGCTGATCCGCTCCCTTCAACAGCGGATGCCCTACGATATGCAGTTGGGGTCGAATGAGGCGCGCGAATGAAGCTGTCCGTCATCGTGGTCAGTTACAATGTGAAGGGCTACCTGTCCCTCTGTATTGCATCTGCATTGAAGGCGATGGAGCCGTTGGGTGACGGGGCGTCCGAATTGATTGTTGTCGACAACGCAAGTTCTGATGGTTCAGTTGATTGGGTTAATTTAAATCATCCATCAGTTCAAGTTATCGCACTGCCTGAGAATGTGGGTTTCAGCGCAGCCAACAACCGGGGGTATGCCGTTTCGCGTGGGGATTGGATCCTTCTGTTGAATCCGGATACCATTGTGGCTCAGGACACCTTCATCAAGGTCTTCGAGCACGTCAGCCGCCACCCCGAAATCGGAGGTCTGGGTGTGCCCATGTTCGACGGCTCCGGCAGGTGGTTGCCCGAGAGCAAACGCGGCATTCCTACGCCTTGGGCCTCTTTTTGCCGGTTGAGTGGTCTTTGGCGTCTGGCACCGCGCAGCCCACGGATGAACGGCTACTACTTCGGACACGTGGATGCGGCTGAAACCGCCGATGTTGAGGTGCTCAGCGGGGCGTTCATGTGGATGCGGAGGGCGGCATTGGATCAAGTGGGCATGCTCGATGAGGCCTTCTTCATGTATGGTGAGGACATAGACTTGAGCCTGAGGATTTTACAAGGTGGTTGGGTGAATCGCTACTTCAGTGAGGCGCCCATAGTGCACTTCAAAGGTGAGAGTACCAAGAAGGGGAGCCTTTCTTACGTGCGGGTGTTCCATGACGCGATGCGGATTTTCAGCGAGAAGCACTTTGCTGGAGGGCAAGCTTGGGCCATGCGTTGGATGATCAGATTGGGTATCCGGTTGCGCACCGTTTCCGCCTTTCTGCACGGGTGGGTACAGCGCCACATCACTGCGGTTTTGGATGTCGCGCTTTCTGCCTTCGTGGCCTGGGCGACGTTGGAGGTGCACGGTGCGTACACAGGTATGCAGCATCCGCTGATGCCCAAGTTGACCTTGACGGGTGTTGCTGCTGTCTCGGCCTGGTGGACGGGACGTTGGTTCGGAAGCAGTGACCAACCCTTCCAGCGCCTGCGGTCGCTGGTGGTGGGATCCGTAGCCGGCCTCTCTTTGGTTGTGGTTTATTCTGCACTTCCTGAGACTTTGAGGGTCAGTAGATTGTCGGCTTTGTTTTCAGGTGTTTTGCTCACTGTTGTGCCCTACTTCGTTCGTGGCTTGATGGTCTGGCTGAAACCCCAATCGTACCGGTGGCGAACCGTGCGGCCGAAGGTGGGATTGCTCGTGCCTGGATCGGGCATGGCCCGAATAAGGGAATGGGTCGAGGGCAGTTATGGGAGCTCCCTTGATGTCAGGACATTGGATGCGGACAATAGGGAGGAGGTGCTCGAAGGCATGGCGACCTGTGACATGGTGCTGGTCGGTTCGGAAATCGGAGGAAAGCACTGTCTTTCACTGTTGCGGCAAGCGGATGGGACAGGGGCGGATGTCCGCATCGTTCCGGATCGCCTCTTGCTGGCGTTGGGAGGAATTCGGCGGGATGGGGCCCCGACTGCCAGGCTGAGTTGGGGGGCTGATGGACTCGGCAGGTCCGACAGGATGCGGGTGAAGCGCCGCCTGGACATCTTCTGGTCATTGGTCACATTGTTCATGGGGTCCGGCAGGGGGAAGCATGGTCAGGCATTCGGGCGTCGAAGCGCTTGGAAAGTCCTTACCGGCAAAGCCACTTGGTTGGGCTTTCATCGCGGCTGGGAAGGAGATGTCCGATTGCCGTCCATGCCGGAGGGCATCCTGTTCGTGGGTTCCGGAGACAGGGCATCCACCCCTGCTGAAGCGCGTCGGCTCGATTTGAGGTATGCTTCGGACTTCGGTTGGATGCGCGACCTCGAATTGTTGATGAACTTGCGCAAGGATTGATACCGTCGGCATTGGGTCGGGTTCCTGCGTGCGTACCTTTGATGCCGTTCAAAACACCCCTCCGGGCAATACATCCATGGAGATCCTGCTACCAAAAATGGGCGAGAGCGTGGCCGAGGCAACCATCATTCGATGGGTGGTTGAAGAGGGTCAGCATGTCGCCGCCGACGACCCCATCATTGAGATCGCCACGGACAAGGTTGATTCCGAAGTTCCGGCACCGGAGGATGGGGTGCTCGTCAAGCATTTGGTGGCAGAAGGCGATGTGGTCCAGGTTGGACAGCCCATCGCTACCTTTTCCGTGAATGGGGAAGAAGTCGAAGCCACGGCTGCCCCTGCAACATCAGCGCCCACCCCGGCTCCCGAATCCGTCGAGGCACCCGTACCCGTTGCGGTGGAACCCGAGGTCGTGGAAGCCCTGGAAACCCCCTTGGTGGCTGCGGCATCCAATGGGCATGCGGCAGTCGGCAAACCTGCCCGGAACAGTGGGGGCAGGTTCTACAGCCCGTTGGTGAGGAGCATTGCGGAAAAGGAGGGCATTGGTCAGGCTGAGTTGGATACCGTGGTGGGAACCGGCAAGGAAGGGCGGGTGACCAAACGGGACATTCTGGCCCATGTTGAACAGCGGTCTTCGGCAGCAGCATCGGTTGTGCAACCGGCGGTAAAGCCATCTGCGACTCCTACCGTTCAATTGCCGAAGCCGGCACCAATGCCAACGGCCCCGCCCCCCGTGTCGGGAGAGGATGAAATCGTGGAGATGGACCGCATGCGCAAGCTGATCGCCGATCACATGGTGCGCAGTGTGCAGACGAGTCCGCACGTGACCTCCTTTGTGGAAGCAGATGTGACCCGCGTCGTTGACTGGCGCAACCGCAACAAGGCGGAATTCCAGGCCAAAACCGGAGAGAAGCTGACCTTCACCCCCTTCTTCATCGAGGCTGTGGCCAAGGCGCTGCGTGATTTTCCCGGTGTCAACGCCTCCGTGGATGGTGATCGGATCATCCTCAAGAAGAACATCAACATCGGCATGGCGGCGGCAACGCCGGAAGGCAACCTCATCGTACCGGTGATCAGGAATGCCGACCGCTACAACCTCAACGGGCTTGCGACCATCGTGAACGATCTCGCCAACCGTGCCAGGCAGGGGGCACTCAAGCCCGACGAAATCGGGGGAGGGACCTACACGGTTTCCAACGTGGGCACATTCGGCAATGTCTTTGGAACCCCCATCATCAACCAGCCTCAGGTGGGCATCCTTGCTTTGGGGGCCATCCGCAAGAAGCCGGCGGTCATTGAAACGGATGAGGGAGATGTGATCGCAGTGCGGCACATGATGTTCCTGTCCCACAGCTACGACCACAGGGTGGTGGATGGCCAGCTCGGTGGCAGTTTCGTTCGACGTGTGGCGGACTACCTCGAGGCGTTCGATCCCAATCGGGAAGTGGTTTGAACACTACCTGTTGAATTGTAGGAGGGCCCCTTCATCATTCCCGGTCTTTTTTGACGGATTAAACCAAGCAGGCGGTCTATTTTGGCCGTTCACATGACGCGAAGGATTCTTCTTTTCGGACTGTTATGCATGACGCTCACGGCGTCGGCACAGATGAGCTTCGTCGACGGTCGTTGGCCGGAACCCGCCCGCCTTGCCGGCTGGGCGGTCGGTCCGGGTGGAGACTTTGACTCTGAGGAGGTTTACACGGAGGCCAACAGGCTGATCATCGAGGAGAACTGGTTGGAGGCAGAGGTGCTGCTCAAGCAACTTTTCCTGGCTGAACCCACGAACCGGAACTTCGCATACAAGTGGGCCCTCTGCCTGAAGTCCCTTCCCGGGCGGATTGAAGAGGCGGTGCCTTTGGTGCACCTCGCCGTTGATGGACCTTTTGCGGATCGGTACAATGCCTTTTCGGTCGATCAGTCGCTTCCGCCGGAGGAGGTGTTGGAGTTGGGACTCGAGGTGTTTCAGATGGCGTATCATTTTGCTGAAGCACAGGGTCTTGCACAAGAAGTGATGAAGCGTTACCCGAAGCGGGATTTTAGACATGAAAGGGCGCTGGAAGTCATTGCGGAATGCGATTTCGCATTGCGGTGTGTCAAGCATCCCGTGGCTGTGGACATCACAGCAGAGGGCGCTTTGAACAGCAGCGCTGACGATTATGCTCCCGTGCTGTCCCCGGATGGGCAAACCCTTTATTTCACCTCCCATAGAACAGTGGGAGGGCGGTTCCGTGGAGAAGGCCGCATTTACCGCTCCCGGAGGACCGAAGACGGTTGGTCCCGTCCTATGCGGATGGAAATTGGTACGGAAGGCCGGGAAATGACAACGGTGGGGATTGTGGGAGATGAAGAGGCTTTACTTGCCTACCAGGAATTCCGTGGTGAAGGGGGCATATGGAAATTGGGACAGGATGCCAGCGGTGGTTGGACCGAAGAGGAGAAGTTGGGTTATCCGATTGACTCAAGGCATTGGGAGACTTTCGTGTCGGAACGTTTTGATGGTATTGAACGCATTTTTGTTTCCGACCGTCCGGGTGGTCAGGGTGGTCGGGATCTGTACCGGACGGTGATGCTTCCGGACGGCACTTGGTCCAAGCCCTTGAACCTGGGTGAGCGAATCAATACTTCGGGAGAGGAGGAGAGCCCTGTCATCAGCTCGGATGGTCAGACGTTGATTTTTGCCTCGGATGGCCGCCCGGGCATGGGGGGATTCGATCTGTACCGTTGCCGCAGGCTTGACAACGGAAGTTGGAGCGAACCTGAGCATTTGGGTCATCCCTTGAATACGCCGGGAGATGAAGCCATCTTGACATTGGATGCCTCAGGCCGCACCGGATACATTTCCAGTGCACGTGCTGGAGGAGATGACCTCGACATATACAGGGTCGAGTTCATCGAGGAGCCGGGTGAGGAGCTGGCCGTCATGCTGGGCGAGGCCCCGGGATGGGAGAAGGGTGATGTCATCGAGGTCCGGTCGACGGATGGGGGACCATCCGTGTTCCGGGTTTTCCGCGCACGCAATGAGACAGGCAAGTTCTTTGCGGCGCTGCCTCCGTGCCGCACCTACGATTTCCGTTGGGTCCG
>CALKUW010000051.1 GCA_937996585.1 uncultured Flavobacteriales bacterium | reverse complement strand
GATCAGCATCTCGGAGGCGCCCTCCCAGTGCTCGATCTTGAACAGTGCGCCGACGATCACAATGGCGGCTCCCCATCCATAGAGTTTCGCCATGAAGGACTTCCAGGCCTTGCCGCCGATTCCGCCGCTCTTTTTCTTCTTGGGCTTAGTGCTGGTCTTCTTTGCCATTTTCTTGCAGGTTTGATGGTTGGGCGGGTGCGGGTTTCATGCGCCCCAGTGATGGCCCGGATGGATGAGGGGATTAATTGAAGTCTTCGGGATCCACATTCTTGCCTCGGCCGAGGTAGCTCATGGCCGAACGGAATCCTATGTATGCTTTCGCCGTATCCTGGTACTCGAAGGAACGCGTACCGGTCTGGCAATAGTATCCGATGTCTTTCCAGCTACCGCCGCGGATCACCTTGCGCTTGAGGCTCGGGGGATCGTCCGCCTTGGCATTGTACTCGTACTCAGGGCTCATGTCGTGACTGAAGTCGTACACCGTCTCATCGAAGGCGGTATTGGTCCACTCCGCGACGTTGCCGGACATCTGGTACAGGCCGTAGTCGTTGGGGCTGTAGCTCTCCACTGGAACGGTATGGCATCCTGCGTCTTCGACGTAGTCACCCCGCATCGGCTTGAAGTTGGCCAACGGGCATCCATAAATATTCCGGATGTAGGGGCCGCCCCAAGGGAAGGGGGCGAGGTCGAGGCCACCGCGGGCAGCAAACTCCCACTCCGCTTCGCTGGGCAGGCGAAACTTCTGCACCATGGTCTCGCCGTTCTGGCGCTTCCACGTGGCCAGGAGTTGGGTCCGCCATGCATTGAAGGCACGGGCCTGTCCCCAGGTCACACCGACGACCGGGTAGTCGTCATAGGCGGGGTGCCAGAAGTAGGTCTCCGTCAATGGCTCATTGTAGCCGTAGGTGAAGTCGCGGATCCAGCAGAGCGTATCCGGATAGATGTTGGTGTTCTCTTCGATGACGAACTGTGCTCGGTCGCTGTGTCCGCGGACACTGTACAACTGGCCGAGCTGGTTGGGCTCGTTCATCTCGTAGTCGAGGCTGGCCTTGCCGGCTGCGGCTTGCAAGTTGATCCAGAAATACTTGAAGTTGAGCTTCCGCGTGTCGAGCTGCTTCTGGTCATAGAAGCGGTCAGAGCCCTGATAGTAGAACTCGTCGTAGAGGGCGTCGAAGATGTCTTCGTTCTCCCAATCGATGGGCTCTTCCCAGTTCAGGACGTAGCCTTTGTTGATGAAGCGGTCGAGTTCCCGTCCCTGGTCATCCTCCGTGGAGAAGTACTCCTCGAAGTCGTTTTCCTGGAGCACATCCCGGAACAAGCTGTCCCGCACCCAGTAGACGAACTGGCGGTACTCGTTGTTCGAGATCTCGTGGATGTCGATGTAAAAGGCGGGGATGGTCACCGTCTTGGAACGGGCGGTCAGGGCGTAAGGCACGTCCTGGTCACTCGGTCCCATGGTGTAGGAGCCATAATGGATGTAGTTCATCCCGTAGGGATTCACTTGCACCCAATCCTCCCGCGGGTACACGCCGACCAGCTCACCGGCAGGGCCGCCGTAGCAACCCGCCAACGCGATGGCACAAAAGGCGATGATCGCAGCGTTTCTCATGGTTTCTATCCTTTGTCGAACGATTCCGTTCAGTACTCGAGGCTTGCAGATTCCTTCAGGTACGTAAAGTTGAACGTGCAGGTTTCGTCGTTTCGTGTATTCGGCTTACAGGAAGCGCGGATTCACGTGACGGGTCTGCATCGGAATGCGTTCGAAGTTGAACATGTACGAGACGAAGATTTCGTGTGAGCCACTGCTGTAGTTGGCGAGCTCGCTCAACGTGGCATCATAGCTGTAACCGAAGCGGAAGATCTGCTCCGAGCGGGTCAGCTTTTCATTCTTGGTGGTGCCGTACTCGAATCCGAGCACAGGCGCCACGGCGTCACCGGGACGGAAGGAGAGGCCACCATACAGCAGGTCGTTCCAGAGCACGTTGGCGTGCAGGTCGACGGTCGTGGCGTTGAGGTCCGTCTTGGCGAGGACGTGGGAGCGCAGGCGGAGGGAACCATCTCCGAGACCTTGCTCGTATCCGGCTTGCACATAGATGTGGCGGACGCTGGATACGTTGAGGTCCTTGAGGTCAGTCGCGGCCAGCCGCGTCGTGCTGACACCGGCGTAATAGCTGCCCGGCACGCGGTACATCACACCGAGGTCGGCGTCGACCGTGGTGCCGCTCTTCTGGCTCTGCGGGATGACGGCATCGCCCTCATCGATGTAGATCCACTCGTTGCCCAAAGTCTTACCCATGTAGTTGGCGGCGAGGCCGACGCTGAGGATGCCGCCATTGGCATCGGGCTCCATGTGGTAGGCGTAGGCCAGCTTCACCACCGTGTTCTGCTCCTGCCCGAGTTCGTCCTGGAAGAAGCTCAGTCCGATGCCGCCCGGCACGAAGCCCGGCTTGCCGCTGTATTGGAACAGCATCGTCTTGGGATTGGTCTCCAAACCGTTCCACTGGTCACGATAAAAGGCATTCACATACTGCAACCGCTCAGCACCGGCAAAGGCCGGGTTGAAGGACATCCGGTCCTGGTAGAATTGCGTGAATTGCGGGTCCTGTTGGGCCAGCGCAGTGAGGCTGAACAACACGACAGACAGGGTGAGCAGATGGCGATTCATTCCAATCAGCTGATTTTCAAACGGTTCCTTGCTAAAGTCACCCGAAGGTGAGCGGCTAATATACCGAAATTGGGTCAGGATTGCGCCCACAAACTGCATTATCCCCGTCTCATCGTGGATTTCGTGTGAATAG
>CALKUW010000050.1 GCA_937996585.1 uncultured Flavobacteriales bacterium | reverse complement strand
CGGCTCCTTCGTCCGGCCATCGAGCGCCTCGCGCTCAAAGTGGAGTCGGCCGGCTCAGGCGCATAGGGACCGGACCGCGGCGGCATAGCCTTCAAGTCCAAGGCCACAGATCACCGCCTTGCTCACAGGACTGAGCAGACTCACGTGCCTGAATTCCTCCCGCGCGTGAATGTTGGTAATGTGCACTTCGATGACCGGTGCCTCGATGGCGGCGACGGCATCGCGCAAGGCGACTGAAGTGTGGGTGTAACCGCCCGCATTGAGCACGATGCCCGAGGAGGAAAAGCCCACCTCGTGGAGGTGGTTGATCAGTTCGCCCTCCACATTCGATTGGAAATAAGACAGCTCCAAGGCCGGGAAAGCCGTGCGCAGGGTTTCGAGGTATTCCTCGAAGGAGGCCGAGCCGTATTGCTCGGGTTCCCGCTTGCCGAGCAGGTTGAGGTTGGGACCGTTGACGATGTGGATGTGCTGGGACATGGTGCTATGGTCAATCGAGTGCGACCTCCTCATGGGCGTCGACGAAGAGGATGTTGCCTATCCCGTGATGCGCTTCGAAAAACTTCACCCCCTCCTTGCGGATATCGGCGTCGTTGAATCCGATGAAGGTGAGGTCTGCAAACTTGCTGCGCCCATCGATCAACTCTTCCTTGACGTCGCCGGGCATCTCCTCCACCATTTCGATGTTCTGCTGGCTCACAGGGATGCGCCCGGCCTGGATCTGATCGCGCAGGGCCTGTTCCTTCTTTGCACGGTCACCGTCCCTGTAGATGGAGAACACCTCGATGTTCGACTCGCGCCAATCGGGGTGTCCTTGGAGGACGTAGGCCATGAGAATCATGAGGTTGGCGTTGGCGGAATCCTCAGGGGTGATCCAGATGTGGATGGTCCGCTTTTCACCAAATCCCTTGAAACTGGACCGCAGCAGACAGAGGTCGAGGTTGGAGCCGCGCAACAGATCGTAATTCGCCACCAGCTCCTCTGCGCTCTGGGGTTGCTCGTCGATGTACTCAAGCAGAATGGCATTGTTGCCTTGTCCGCTGATGCCCGGGAGCTGCACGCACTGGGCGATGGCAGATGTGTAGGATGGGGACACCACCGTGGACATGCTGACTCGGCTCCTCACGGCCTTGCCCATGTCCGCGAGGCCTTGCTTGGCTCGGATGGAGCTTCGGAAGGTGCGGGCATCCAATCGCCCCTCAATGAGGTGGACATAGGTTCCGAAGCCCTGTCGGTGCGCGATCCACCGCACCATGTCGAAGGCCCCCGGTCGGCGGAATGTGTCCTGGCTGACCCCGAGCAACATGGGACGCCAGTCCTTCCGGTCCAACTCCGCTGTATCCCGCCGCTGCAGGGTCAATTGCAGGTAGCGGCTCAATTGGAACAGCATGCCCCGGAACAGGGCGACCATCCCCCGCTCCCCCCTGCGCGACAGGCCCGTGTAAATCGCCGTCATGATGAGCAGGCTGCCCAGCGCATAGCTGAAGTTCATCAGGAACATCAGGTAGAAACAGGTCACCGCCCCGATAAGGCTGAGGAACCAATGTGAGCGGAATGTGGGCCGGTAGCTTGGACTGGCTGCGAAATGCTCAAAGAGGCTGACCAGGCAGATGGCGCCATAGGTCACCATGAAGAACATGGAAATGATCTCGGCCACAGCATTGATGTCACCCAAGGAGACGAAAACGAACCCGATGGCGCAGGTCACGATGGAGGCGATGATGGGCTCGTTATCGGACTTCCTGCCCCGCTTCAACTGCACACCGATGGCCCGCGGAAAAATTCGGTCCACCGCCAGTGCCTGCAGGGTACGGGGCGCTATGATGACACTGCCCAGTGCGCTCGACACAGCCGCTGCCGCCAGACCCATCGGAATGAGCGGAGGCCAAATGGCGATGGCCTCCATGTAGAGCTCGTCGGACGCGAGCTGCTCGGGGCTCGCGCTGACCCAGAACTTGAGCGCTACTGCGATGTATACGACGATGCCGGCCACCGTTGCCCACAGCGTGCCCTTGGGAATGGCGGTGGCCGGATCCTTCAGGTCTCCGCTCAGACCGAGGCCGGCCGCGATGCCCGTGAAGGCGGGGAAAATGAAGGTGAAGACCTCGATGAACGAGTACCGATTGATGGTCCTTCCATCCCCGGTAACGAACTGCGCGTCGATGGTCCTTAGAATGTCGAGTTCAGCCTGGGGCTCGCCGGTTCCAAAGAAGAAACTGATGAGTGCGAGTACCAACACGGCGACCACACCGTACAGGGCCTTGACCCCCACCTGCGCCCCCTTGGTCAGCATCAACAGGGTAAGGAGCGCCATGAATCCATAATTGATCTGCCAGGACTGCAATGAAATACCCTGCGTCGCTTCCAGCCAGGCCGTCAGACCCCGTGTTGAAACCGTGAAGGCAATGATGTAAAAGGCCACACTGATGGCCTGACTGAGGAAGAGCGCGATGCCGATGGCCCCACCGATGGAAAGTCCAAACGAGCGGCTGATCATGTAATACGCCCCGCCGCCTTCCACCTTCTGGTTGGTCGCGATTTCCGCTACGGCAAGCGCCGTGGGAATGGTCACCAGATGGCCGAGCAGGATGATGGCCAGCGTCGACAATAGCCCCACGTGGGCCACTGCGAAACCGAAACGAAGGAACAGGATGGCCCCGAGAATGGTCGAGATGGCCGTCATGAAAACGGCAAACGTCCCCAGTCCCTTTTCCTGCATGGTGTGAAAATAGCCCGTCAAGGCTTTGTCAATGCGCCTTTTCGGCTCGTCATCGGCTCAGGTTTTCACCAATCCGCCCCCATCATTGTCCTGCACGACACATCCGGTTGAACACAGGTGAACGGCGGTTGCGGAACAGGGAGGGCCCGCAAATGCACCACCATGTTGAACACCCCCATTTCCATGAGAGGCGCCATGGCCTTTCTGCTTCTGATGCTCATGCAATGTGCACCGAGCCACGCCCAGGAAACGGCATGTCCCGCCGCTCCGCCCATGTCGCCTCCCTGGCTTGCCTACCCGGCCCAGCCTTTCCGTCATGTGTTGGCTTTGCCTTCAGGCGACGTGGCGGCACATGTCTACGTCCACGACAACGGAAATGGTCTCGAACGCCCTTTCGTGTTCGTGGAGGGCATTGATTTTGGGTTGACCGGTACCGAAGGTCCTTTCCAGCTGGGCGACTTCGGATGGCAGGCATTTCACGGTTGTGACGCCGATTCCTACCCCATGCTGGGGTACATGCCCGCCATGATGGACTCTTTGCTGGCGCGCGGGTTCCAACCGGTCCTTGTCGACTTCGAGCAAGGTGCCGGGGACATCTTCAGGAATGCCAAACTCCTCGCTGACATCCTCGAACACCTGCGGGAACACCGATCGGACCCACGCCCCATGGTGGTCAGTGGCGCCAGCATGGGAGGACAGATCGCCCGACTTGCCCTGGCGGAAATGGAAAGTTCTGGCAGTCCGCATTGTACCCAGCTTTACCTCAGCCTGGACAGCCCACACCAAGGAGCCAATGTCCCTCTGGGCCTGCAGCAGGTCATCCATGCACTGGCCGAGGGCGCCGACATTGGGGGACTTCCGCAAGCCTTGGCTTCGCCGGCTGCACGCCAGTTGCTCCTTGTACAGCACCTGCCGGGCTCCTTACGACAGGCATACCAGACGGCACTTGACAGCCTGGGCTGGCCTGTTTCTTGCCGAACAGCCGGCATTGCCAATGGAAGCCTGGCGCCCATGACCAACAGCACAGCTCCGCTGCTCGACTACGAATACGACATCCTGCCAACCGAAGTGTTTGGTGACATCGGCGGCATCCTCGACATTGAGATCTATCCCTTTCCAGGGAATCCGGCACACCCCATGGCCGCCCCTTTTGTCCCGGTCACCAGTTGGCTCGAAATGCCGCAGGGATCAGGCTGGCCCTGGCCACTTCAATCCAATGTGGGATATGGTACGGGAGGGGCAGATTGGTCCTCATGGTCATTGGACCACCTGCCGGGTGGCACACGTCCGTCCCTGCTCCAATTCACATTGGCATTCAACGAAGCCTTGGAATCCCTGGACGTACCCTGGCCAATGAACATCCCACCGATTGACTCGGAAGAGATCGTTGCCCTGCACAGTTTCATTCCTACCCCCAGTGCCCTGGGAATCCCGCCGCCATGGAATGGCGGGCAAATGGACAGTCTGGCCATGCATAGCCCTTTTGATGCCATTCACCATGGCGCAGACAATGAGCCGCACAGTCAAATCAACCCGGCCAACCTGTCCTTCGTACTGAACCAGCTTGACATGACGGAATGCCCGCTGTTGCCGGGCGATCTCAATGAAGAAGTTGTGCTGAACGACACCGGTGACTGGGATCTGCCGGGACTCACAGTGGACGGTCGACTGTGCCTGCAGTCCGCGGAAGGCACATTCGGGGACGGTGCTGCCCCACTCGGTTCCCACGGTGAATTTCGGCTGGGCCCATGTTCAGGTGTGATCTCAATCCTTGAGGAAGGACAATTGGAATTGGGTGGAGGATCCGCCACTGCCCATTTGATTGTGTCAGCAGGTGCCACCATCTTCCTTCGCGGTCAACTGATCCTTCATCCGGGAAGCACCATGACCTTGGAACCGGAAGCCCAATTGATCATCGACGGCGGAATATTGGACCAGCGTTCCGAAGCGGTGTTCGAATGTTTGCCGGGAGCGAGGGTCAACACCCCCTCTGCAGCTCTATGGACGCAGCAATCCGAAAGCCACTTCCAACTCGACGGCACGGTCTCTCTTGATGAAGGGGCACTTTGGCAACATCAGATGGCGCCTGATGCCATGATTCAGACCCAGGCGGCTGCGCACCTGCAACTGGCCGAAGACAGCCATTGGTCACTGCAGTCGGTTCTGGGTGATGCGCATTGGAAGGTGGAGCCCAACGGAAAGGTCTACGTTGCGGGAACCGGCGCTTGGGAACAGCACCAGGTGAACATCCTCATGATGGGAGCAAGCACATGGCGGGGAGCATTGGGTTCCGGTTGGGTTTTCAATGATTGTCATTGGCGGGGAACAGCGTCAGACACCATGGCCATCGAAGGCCCCTTGCAGCTGACTGAACACCAGTCACTGTCCATCCGTTTGGAACATTCAACGGGAGACTTCCGGGTGGCGGATGCCTTGTTCACCGGGGGTGAAATATCCATGCGGGAAGACCGGATCAGATGGATGAACGCCATATTCAAGCAGAATCCGATCCACCATGCGGGGCTGCTGTCGAGCCCATCCCACCTCATCGAATCCTGCCAATTCGAAGAGGCCCCCAATGCCCTGACCTTGCAGGGACCAGGGCGCATCAGAATCGAGGATTCGGAGTGGACCAACAACGGCATCGGCCTGTCTTGCCGCCATGCCCGGTGCGAGCTGGCTTGCTGCAGGTTCCATTCCAATGAAGTCGGCACCAAAATGGACCGTGGACTGCTCATCATGTGTCATGAAGGAGGCGGTGGATGGAACAGCTTCCATTACAATGATCTGCACATGTCCTTTGAGCTGGCGCCCCTCGCCTGCTTGCAGGGTGGAGCCAATCATTTCGGAAGCCACTTGACGGGCTGGGCTGCCGGCACCCTTGACCTCGGCTGCCAGGGGGGCGCGGTGGATTGGGACATCACCGGCCAGAGTTGGGAGTGGCCGCTCGGTTGGCCACAGATTCAAACCGGCCTTTGGGCTTATGGCCTGGACGGCGCTGAAAACTGTCCCGTATCAGCCGTTGACTTGGCTCCGGTAGAAGCGACTGAATGCAGGGCGACCGGCAAAAAGCTGACCGAATGAACCGGGGTCAATCGCGGATTTCAAAGGTTTCGAGCACCCAGATGTCGCGGGTGATGGAACGGTCATTCTTGAAGTAGTAGACCCCGTGTTTCGCGACGGACTTTCGATAGACGTCAATCTTGTTGCCCACCCGCACCGTGCGCTCGATGACCAGGGTATTGCCCACCTCATAGCTGCGCTCATCGACGCCTTCACGAATGCCTTCCTTGGCTGGAACCTCCCGGTAGTCATCCGGGGTTGGCGGCTCCCCCGCATCCTTGGACTGGGCCCGCCTCAGTGCGGATGCAGACCGGATTGATGCTTCTCCCGCTGACAATATGCGCGTCTGCTGGTCATCCTGCGCCGTCTTCCTCACGCCCGCGAGGTTTTCCATCCGCCGGATGTCCTCACCTTCTCCAATGCGCTGATGGGTTGACGCAGTGCGCTGGATTTCCTCGTACTGCATGATCCGGTTGTCCACCGAGGTCCTCCTCAGGTCCCGGTGAAAGTCGGTATAGTGCTGCAGCATGCGGTCCAGGCTGTCCACAAAGACGGCATACCGCTTGGTCCGGTCCAAAAGGGTTTGGGAATACTTCTGTTTGTTCTCCTCGATTTCGATGTACCGATCCCGCCGACCGGCATTTCCCCGCGCCCTGCTGTCCAACGCCGCTTCAGACTGCTGTTCGACCCTTGATTCAAGTGATGCCACACGGTCTTCCCTGAAGGACGCACTGGCATACAGGTTGCCCGATTGTTCAGACACCTTGCGCTCGATGGACTGCAGCGCGGACTGCCTGCGCGTGTCGCTGTTCGAGGTCCAGACTTCATTCAATGCTTCCTGTTTGGAGGCGCGCTCTTGGACGACCTGTCCCCTTGCCCGGATTTCCGATTGCAGGGCGTCGCGGTAGTAGGCCTCCGCCTCGTCCTCATCGGCGTTCTGGATGGCCATGACATAATTGCGGCTGCGGTCCCGGCCCTTTTCGTTTCTGCTGCGTGCCTCCTCCTGCTGACGGCGGGCTTCTGCCTCTTCGGCAAGGCGTTCCTCCTCCAGCATGCGGGCCTGCTCCTCAAGAACGGCGGCGGTCTGTTCAGAGGACGCTTCGGCGGCTGCCGCTTCCTGCGCCATCAATGCCTCCCTGTCCACCTCCATCGTAGCCTCCACCTCCGCTCCACCGCCCATCAATGACGCGAGGCGGCGAAGCCTGTTTTTCGGATAGCGCTCGTCGGGACGAATCTCCAATGCTGCGTTATAGGCGGCTTCCGCACCGGACCAATCCTCAGCATCAAAAGCCAGGTCTCCTGCCCGGATGTGATCCTCATAGATGCGATCGGCGGACTCCGATGCTGAAGGCTCAGTTTCAGCCTCCGCTTCCTCATCCTCCAGACCAATCGGCACGATCAGCCCAGCCGCCTCCACTGCGCGGGTGCGGGGGTAAACCTCGTCGGGCAGGATTTCCGTGGCTTCCTCGTACAACCCCTTGGCCTTCAAGAAATCCTGATCATCAAATGCGCGATCGGCACGTTCTATGATGGCTTCGTATTCCATGCGCTTCCGTTCCATCAGGTCCGCTTCGCGCCCTTCCTGCTTCCGCAACTGACGGATTTCAGCCAGCTTCTCGCGGGGCAGGCGCTCGGAGGGCTTCAATTCCGCCGCCAGCTCGAATGACGCCTCCGCGAGGTCGAGGTTTCCCTGTGACATTGCAGCATTGCCCTCTTCAACCGCTGCGGCATAATCGGCCTCAACGGCTTCCTCTCCCGCCCCTTGTTCCGACAGCATCGCGTCGATCTCTGCGAGGAGGTCGCGGGGTTCCTGTTCGCCTGGAAGCAACCCGGATGCCTGCTCAAAAGCCGAACGCGCCACCGGCCAGTCTTCCTTGCGCATGGCCAGTTTGCCCTCGCGCATCTGGATTTCGTATTCGCGTCGCGCAGCGGCCTCGGCTTCAGCCGCCTGCTCATTCTCGACGGCCTCGGCCATCATGCGCTCGGCGCGGGCGTCCCCTGGGATTTCATTCAAGGCACGCTCCAACCAATTGATGCTCTGTGCCCACCGCTCACGGCCGAATTCCACCTCCGCCTTACGCATGTGCTCCTCATAGGCTTCGTTGGAGACTTCCACCGCGCCACCACCGGATTCGGCGGCCGAAAGTGCAGCATCAATCCTCGCCTGCATGGTAGCCGTGTAGTCGAGGTCCCAAGCCAGTTGCTCCTTGCGTGGATCGAAGGCCACCTTTCCGATGGGCTCATCCAACAGATCGGAATCAAACCCATCCGGCACTTCGAACAAGCTCATCTCCACCGTGAGATAGAACGGCCTTTCCCGGAATGATTCGGGGATGCTGGACGTGTTGAGCAAAACCTTCCGCGGACTCAAATCACCGAAGGTGAACCTCAATTCGTAGTCCGCACCATGCTCCAATGACAGGCTGTACTTGCCATTGGAAAGGGTGGATACGGCATCATAGGCAGACCCGCCCCGAAGGACTTGAACCTCAACCCCTGGCAATTTCCGGTTGCTGTCCTTATCGCGTACCGTGCCGTCCACCTCTATACCTGCTTGTGCCAAAGTCAGCACATGCCACGCACACATCACGACCAGCCATGCCATCCGTGGTAGCGCTTTCTGAAGGGCCAGCTTTGGATCCATCTTTGTTCCTTGCGTGTTCAACGGTTCTTCGAATAACGGGAAATCAGCCGACTACACGTATAAAGTACCACCACCTCTTACGCAAAAGTATGCCCATAGGATACTGGGAAAGTGAACATCTGCTGGCTCCGGTCGACCTGACGGTGGTGGGGGGCGGCATTGTGGGCATGAGTACGGCACTGCATTACCGTCAGCTTCATCCCCAAGCCACCATTCGCTTGCTTGAACGCGATCCCATCGGAGAAGGTGGCACCACGCGCAATGCCGGGTTTGCCTGCTTCGGTGGGCCAGGTGAGTGGTTGGATGACATCGGGCAGTTGGGAATGGACACGTGGCGTGAGCTCGTGGCCATGCGCATTGGTGGTTTATGCGACCTGGTCGAACTGCTTGGGGAAGATGCGCTCGGCCTGGAATGGACCGGCGGCTGGGAGCTTTTTTCCGACGACAGTGAAGGCAGGGAGCGCGCCGCTGCTGTGGAACGGATGCTGCCCGACATGGAACAGGCACTGGCATCACTTTTCGAAAGCGGACTCGGTCACATCCATCCCCGCGCGGGTCATGCCCCGGTGTTGGCTCCCGATCTGGAACGCGCCGCAGCGATGGGAGCGCATTGGGCGGTGCACATGCCGATGGAAGGCATGCTGCACACCGGAAAGATGGTGGAGGCCTTCCATCACGCCCTTCACGACGCTCGGGTGCAACGGATCCATGGCTTTGAAGTCAAAGCGCTTGAGCGGACAGAAGGTCATTCCGCCTTTCCCTGGACATTATCGGATGGACAGCGCACCCTTGAAAGCCGTTCGATCGCGGTCTGCACCAATGGCTTTGCGCGCCAACTCCTGCCGGATATCCAGGTGGAGCGCGTTCCGAACCGGGTGCTCGTGGTTGAACCAGAAAAAATGCCGCCGGTCGGCACCTACCACGCCGAAGACGGCTACCTCTATTTCCGCCCCTTGCCCGCGGGGCGAATCCTGTTCGGCGGCGGGCGGCAGTTTGGTCTCATCTGGCCAGATGATCCGCAGATGGAGGAAGGCATCCGCGAGGAATGGGACCGGCGCCTGCTGGAATCGGCGGAAAACTGGCTGGGCCCCATCCGACACGTCACGCACCGCTGGACCGGTTGGCTCGGGGTTGGCGCCGACAGGATGCCCCTTCTCGGCTCAACCGAAAAGGGGCTTTTCCACGCGGTGCGGATGGGCGGCATGGGGGTCGCTGTGGGTTGTGGCATGGGCCGGAGATTGACCCAACTGATCAGCTCAACCATGGACGGAGTTGCGGACTGAAACCCTTTGCGGCTTCTCCGCGTAAGGGGCGTGAATACCACATCATGCTCCGTTCATCCCTTCTCCACCAGCACGCCCTCGGATTCACGGTCCGACCGTTGGTGCTGCTCTTCCTCCTCGCCTCCACCTGCCATGCTGTTTGGGGTCAGGGAGACGTCCATGCAGGTTGGCAGGCCGGTCCTGTTGCACTGCACACGGAGCACACCACCGCACTCGGAGTCCACAACCTGGGCAATGCCGGATATGGTCAGGCCCTGACGGTTCAAGCCGACCTTGAAGGCCCCTGGGAGTTCGAGCTGAAGGCGGGCCACAGTGCCATCATTTCCGATGACGGCGGCCTGAATGGCCACAGGACCGAGGTCCAATCGGGCAGTGCCATGGTGAACTGGGTCTGGAACGCGGCTGGCAACCGGCGGGATGCACAAACGAGATTCGCCAAGGTCTCCCGCGGATTCCAACCCTTCATCGGAGTGGGATTGGCCCATGTGGACCACGTGACGACGCGCGACCTGGAAGACGCCTTCGGTCGGCGATATCACCTCTGGTCCGATGGAACATTGCGCGACCGTGGTGAAGGCGGCGATCACGGAAGTGAAGCCACCATCCTCAAACGGGACTACACCTATGAGAGTGAGGTGGACAACAACTTGACCCACAACGGACGCACCCTTGCGATTCCCGCGCAGATCGGCGTCAGACTGGATGTATCACCACGTGTCAGGGCCCGGATGGGTGTCGGTGGTTGGCTGGGACTCACACGGAGCACTGCCGCAGGTGACGCTGACGTGAAGCCGACCGGCATGTGGGGAGAAGCGTTGACCAGTGGATTCGTGGGGCTGGGTTTCCGACTGGGCAAGCTGGGCAGCAAGGAACAGAAATTGGAGATTCCTGAAGGGATGTCTTTTGAGGATGCGGCCTTGCTCGCATCCATGGATACGGATGGTGACGGGGTGAGCAACCTGCACGACGCCTGTCCGGGAACGAGGGGCGTGGCCGTGGACGCCAAGGGATGTCCCCTCGACTCCGACGGCGATGGCTATGCCGATTACCGCGATGCTGAGCCCCACTCGCCGACCACCCGCGTGGATGCCAACGGCGTGGCACTTCGCCACTCCCAAGTTGACGCCGATACTCCGGGTGCCGGTCAAGAAAGGGATGTCATACGTGGTACGGTGACCTCTGACGACCGCTCGAACTACGCCCTTCACATTGCATTGCCGGAATCCGGCCTGACCGCAGCGGAACAACACATGCTGATGTCCTTCCGAGATGTATCTGAAGCAGAGGACGGACTCATCGTAGAGGTTGGAAGCGACCCCCTGGAAGCTGGACGGACGGCGCGTGCCGTCAGGAATGCGGGTTTCGAAACGGAACTCATCGAACCTGAGTTGACGGCTGCAATGGGGGAAGCCCCCGCCGATGCAGCGGAAGCCGTAAACCTGTTCCGTGTGCAATTGGGTGCCTACCGCGCCCCGGATGCGGAAGCATTGGATGTCCTCTTTGAAGGCATGGAAGTGATCCGTTTCACCGGTGACGATGGCCTGACCCGTGTGGTCTCCTTGCCTTTCGCAAACCGGGAAGATGCCATCTCGTTCAAATTGAATGTCATTACCCGTGGATTCACGGGGGCCTTCATCACCACGCATACCGAACAGGTTGCGACGGTTGCCCCTGTGGATGCTTCAGCAATGGAGGCCGAACGTGCGCAGAATGAGGCTGTCCGCCAGTTCGACGTGTCCAAAATCGCTTTCAGGATCCAGCTTGGGGCTTTGCGCACCCGGATGGATGTGGATGCCATGGACGCGCTGCTCGAGCTCGGGGATATCGAACACCGCAGCTCTACAGGTTGGCACCGTTACCTCCACGGCACCTTCACCTCGGCGCAGGCCGCTCGCGCGAAACTTGCTGAGCTACAGGCCCAAGGATTCAGCGATGCATTCGTAGTCGGGGATGTCGCTGGACGGATTGTTCCGGTGGTCGAGGCCGAAATCCTGCTCGCCCAGGATTGATTCCACAGCGTCATTCTCCCAGCGGCACCGCACTTGCAATGGCATCGGCCACGCGCAAGCCGTCCACAGCTGCCGATACTATGCCGCCGGCATAGCCCGCACCTTCCCCGCACGGGTAGAAGCCCGGGACTCCATCCAGCATGAGGCTGTCCCTGTCGCGCGGCATCCGGATGGGACTGGAGGTTCTGCTCTCCGGCGCCACCACTATGGCGTCCGGATGCAGGAATCCCGGCATTTTGCGCCCGAAATCCCCGAACCCACGAATCAGCCGTTCCACCACGAAATCCGGCAGTATGGCGGTCAGGTCCACCGGTGTCAAACCCGAGAGGTAGCTGCAATCCGGCAGCGTGGACGATGGCCTGCGCGCCATGAAATCCAGCAACCGCTGCGCAGGGGCCCGCTGTCCTCCACCTGCCGCACGGTGGCAGGCCTGCTCGACTTGCCGCTGGAACTCCACTGCACCGAGGGGACCGGTGAAGCCCCGGGCGTCGAGGTCCGCATCACCCACCGTGGTGACGATGCCACTGTTGGCCCAACGGTTATTGCGCTTCGAAGGGCTCCAACCGTTGGTGACCACCTCCCCATCCTCCGTCGCACAGGGTGCAATGACCCCACCGGGGCACATGCAAAAAGAGAAGACCCCCTCCCCTTCCGCCTGGGTCACGAGGGAATAGGCCGCCGGCGGCAACCCCAGATTGGAAGCGGGTTGATCCGCTGCAAGGCCATATTGCCTGCCATCCACCCAGGCTTGGGGATGCTCCACGCGTACCCCGAGGGCAAAGGGCTTCCGCTCCACTGGAAGACCGGCATCCAACATCCACTTGAACACATCCCGGGCCCCGTGGCCCGTGGCCATGACGACGGCCCTGCCCGACCATTCCCGACCCGCAGCATGCACACCGGTCACGGCACCTCCGCCTGACATGATCACGCCGTCCACTTTGTGCCTGAAGTGCACCTCCCCCCCACAATCGATGATCCGATCACGCATGGCTTCGATGATGGCCGGCAGCTTGTTCGTCCCGATGTGCGGGTGGGTGTCAATGAGAATTTCAGGGTCCGCACCGTGTTCCACGAACCACCCCAACACCTTGCGCCAGCTGCCCCTTTTCTTGGATCGGGTGTACAGCTTCCCGTCCGAATAGGTCCCTGCACCGCCCTCGCCGAAGCAATAATTGGAATCGGAATCGACTTGTCCCGTGCGGATCAGCTTGACCAGATCCCTTCTTCTTTCCCGCACCGGTTTTCCGCGTTCGAGCAGAATGGGCTTGAAGCCCTGTTCAATGAGGCGCAGCGCACAGAACATCCCCGCCGGCCCCGCGCCGACGATGAGCACGGCAGGCGCGTCTTGCACATTGCGCCACGCCCCTTTTTCGGGGGTGGGCAGCGGTGCATTCAAACCCACGAGCAATTCCATCACCGCCGGTTTCCTGCGTGCATCCAGACTGCGCTTGAGCACCGAGAAGCCCTCGAATGCGATGCCCTGTGCGCGCAAGGCATCGGCGATGGCCCCTTCGTCCGCAGCATGGAGCGGAGCCAGCCTCACCACCGCCGTTTCCGGCTGCGGATTTTCACCGCCCGACGCGTTCGACCCCCTGTTCATTTCCGGCGGCAAAATACGTTTCGGGTGCAGGGCGCTCCCTGCT
>CALKUW010000049.1 GCA_937996585.1 uncultured Flavobacteriales bacterium | reverse complement strand
GGCGGGGTGTACGGTCCGCGCCTGCGTTTCGACCGCGAACACTTCGTGCATACCCACTGAGGGGCGAACAGGGGCGAGGTTCCCCAAGATGGAGGTCACTGCCCGAAGGCGCTCCAGGCGGGCAAAGCGATGCCGTCGAAGTCCCACAGGGCCGCATTTTCCCAGGGGCTTCCATCGAGGGCTTCCGGGCCCATGGCGGAGACCCAGTCCGGTGCCCAATAACACCAGCCCAGACACTGTGCGGGGCCGAGGTTGGTCATGAGCGCATCGAGGTCGGTCAGGTAATCCAGTTGCCCCTGTGGGGTGAAGGCGTATCCGTCGCTTTCTGCGCCGGTCCACCAGAGGTTGTGGGTCCAGTCGTTCCAATCGATAGTCCAGGCGTAGGCCGTCTCAGCGAGAAAGGTGGGGCGGTTGAAGGTGGCCGATAAGGAGGCCATGGCGGAGCTTAGGACGCTGAGGTCTGTTTCATGCCAGAGGCTGTAGTTGCTGATGGCCATGACATCGGGCGTATAGCCTTCTGATTGGAGCTGGGTGAAATACCACGGGGCGAGATCGATGTCGGACACATGGACGGCCACGAGCGTACCCGGACTGGATTGGTTCACAGCCTCATGTCCCGCTTGAAGCAGTGACGCCAGATTGCCAAAACCATCGTCCAATGTGCCGTGAGGGTGCATCATGCCCGGGTCGGTTTCATTGCCCAATTGCACCATGGCGATGTCCACGCCTTGCTGCGCGAAGGCATCCATCACGCATCCGACCCAGCATGCCAGGGATTCCCGGGCTTCTTCAAAGGACAGGTAGCGCCACATTCTCGGAGCGACCTGTTGTCCGGGGTCGGCCCAAGAGTCGCTGAAATGGAAGTCGATGAGGATGTCCATACCGACTTCGTGCATCCGCTTTGCTTCATGAACTACGCCTGGGAGGGCATTGTACATCCGCTCCGGGTCGTTCCACAGTCGATATCGGGCCAGGTTCATTCCTTGGTCGGTCATCCATTGGGGGACATCGTCGATGGGGGTACCCCCTGCGTCCTTGTACACGTAGCCCACTGCCTCAATGCTCGGCAGGAAGGACAGATCGCCTCCTCGCCATTGGGCATTGGCCATCAGTCCCGCGAACAGGCAGCACACCAGCGACAGCACTTTGGTCATGATGAGAAGATAGAGGGCTATCCGTTGTGGCTTCGTCGCTTTGGATCGTGAGAAAGAAAAAAGCCCCCGGAATGGATCCGGGGGCCATCGGAAGTCCTGATATCGTTGATCAGGCTTTCCCGTTCGATTGGATTCAGGCGGATTTTGAGGCTCCGCGCTGGTACATCATGCCGATGAGGGCGCCGGCGACTCCCATGAAGACCACGTTGGCCAAGATGTCGACGCCGACTTCGCCGATGGAGAAGATGTGCCCGCCATCGCAGGTGAAGAAGGCGTATACGAAGATGTTGAGCAGGCCATTGGCGGTGAGGCCGGCGACGGCGCCGTGCCGCGCGCCATTGATGGCGGAGTGGTTGCCGCCGAGCTGCACCATGTAGGTGGCGAGACCGACCATCAGTGCGTTGCCGAGGAGCATGGCGGCCATGTTCATCTCTTCCTCAGGTACCACGCACGAGCTGGTGGGGAAGGGCATGATGCCCATGTAGAATACACTGCTGATGACGACGAATCCCACGAAGCCCGTGAGAAAGGGGAGAAGGTGTTTCATTTTAGTAAGGTGTGTGTCTCAATATCACCGTTCGACTATGCTTCATCGTGTTGGTTGTCAGTGCCTTGTGAACCAAGGGGTGTGGGTACTCTCATCTTGTGGGGACGATATTCCAAAGGGTTCTACAAAGGGAGGTCTCTGTACTTCCATCACATCATTTTGTTCCACTTATTTGCCCATTTGTTCCACAAAAATGAAGGCTTGTGGTCTTCTTGGATGATGGGCTCATTTCCACGCCCACTTTCGCCACTCCCGCCGAATTCCGGTTAACTTCCTTGTCCCACTTTTCATCCTGATTCCGTTCCATGGTCCTGTTTCTTTCCGCACTTGCCGCCTTGTTTTCCACCATTGCTTGCATCCTGGTCCTGACCCAATCCAAGGGCGGTGGTTCGGTCGGGACGGAGCGGTTGGAGGAACAATTGAAGCGGCTTGAATCGGTGCTGCGCGAGGAGTTCTCAGGCAACAGGAAGGAGTCAGGGGAACAGGCGCAATCCCAACGTGCTGAGCTCGCTGCGGCCTTCGAGGGGTTTCGCAAGCAGACCGACGAGCAGGGTAAAGGGCAGTCCGATCTGTTGCGCCAGCGTTTCTCCGATCTGATCAAGCAGCTCGACGAACAGAACAAACAGTCGCTTGCGTCCGTGAAGGATGTCCGCGGTACGGTGCAGACCCAGCTCAAGGAGATGCGGGAGGACAACGGAAAGCGCCTCGAGGAGATGCGGAAGACGGTGGATGAGAAGCTGCAGAGCACCCTCGAGAAGCGGCTCGGTGAGTCTTTCAAGCAGGTGAGTGAGCGCCTCGAGCAGGTGCACCAGGGGTTGGGTGAGATGCAGACCCTGGCCAGCGGGGTGGGGGATCTGAAGAAGGTGCTGCTCAACGTAAAGACGTTAGGCATCCTTGGCGAGTATCAATTGGGCAACATCCTTGAGCAGTTGCTGACACCCGACCAGTACGAGGAGAACATCGCGACCCGGCCGGGCTCGACGGAGCGGGTGGAATTCGCGGTTCGGATGCCGGGGCAGGACCAGAACGGCACGGTGTGGCTGCCCATTGACAGCAAATTCCCCCTGAAGGACTACGAGGATCTGCTCGATGCGCGCGAAGCCGGCGACAAGAATGCGATTGAAGCGGCGGAGAAGGCGCTGGCCCGGACGATTGAATTGTTCGCCAAGACCATCAGTGAGAAATACGTGGAAGTCCCGCACACTACTGATTTCGGCATCATGTTCCTCCCTGTGGAATCGCTTTATGCGGAAGTGCTCCGGCACCCGGGCGTGTTCGAGACGTTGCAGCGCAAGTACCGGATTACGGTGACGGGTCCTACCACGATGTCCGCCTTGCTGAACAGTCTGCAGATGGGTTTCCGGACGCTGGCGGTTACGAAACGGAGCAGCGAGGTGTGGCGCATCCTCGCCGAGGTCAAAACGGAGTTTGGCAAGTTCTCGGACCAATTGGACAAGGTGGACGATCGACTCGGCAAGGCCAAGAACGAGCTGGAGAAACTCCGGAGCACCCGAACGAACGTGTTGAGCCGCAAACTGCGCGATGTCGATACTTTGGAGCTCCCGGACGGAGGCCCCGTGTTGGAGTTGGCCACCGCACCCGACCTGGACCCGGTCGATCCTGATTCCGGCGGGGAGCTCAGCGAACCCTGAGGCGATTGCAACCGTGGGGAAGCGACTGGCGGATATCGATGCCTT
>CALKUW010000048.1 GCA_937996585.1 uncultured Flavobacteriales bacterium | reverse complement strand
GAAGAATCCCCACGAATACCCCTTGGCCGAGAGCAGGTCGTGCTCCTCCCGCGGGGCGATTTCAGGCAGGAAGGCGTTGTAGAAACCGAGGCTGCCCCACGCGCCGACGTTGGCCATGAACAGGGCGGTCATGCTCCATTCCAGGTGCTGCGGATCGAACCAGAAGAGGCCGATGCACCCTGTGGCACCCATGTAGCAGAAGATCTGGAGGAACATCAGTTTGCGCCCCAGATAGTCCGCCATGCCCGACAGCAGGGGTGAGGCGATGATGACGATGAGGAAGGAGGCCCCCAGGACGTAGCTGTAGAGCTGGGTGTTGATGAATTCGCGGCCGAGGAACATCACCTTGTCGCTGACGCTGCCATCCGGGCTTTCCGAGGCCGTTATGGCGTTGTAGAAGATCGGGAAGATGGCCGTGGTGATGACCAGAAAGTAGGCGCCATTGGCCCAGTCGTACATCAGCCAGCCCATGCGGACGGCCTTGTCGGAGTATTGGCGCGCCTTGCGCTGGAAGATGCCCATGGTGGGCAAGATAGGGCGGTGCCCGGCGGGATGGCGGGAATGTGGCCGATCAGCCGATCAGCCCCTGCGCTTCGGCGGCGTCGGCGATGTGGTCGCCGATGGCCAGGGAGGCGGTGGCCGCCGGGGACGGGGCGTTCAGCACGTGCACGCTGTGGCCCTGGGCGATGATGCGGAAGTCGTCCTTGGTGTCGCCGTCGGGGCGCAGCAGCAGGGCCCGCACACCGCTGCGGCCGGGGCGCAGGTCATCCATTTCCAGCGACGGCACAAGGCGCTGCAATGTCTTGAGGAACAACCGCTTGGAGAAGGCGCGGCGGTATTCGTTGATGCCGAAGGACATGTTCTTGAAGAACAGCTTCCAGGTGCCACCGTAGCCCAGGGCGTCCGCGGTGTCGCGGAGGCTGAAGTCGGTCTTGCCGTAGCCCTCGCGCTTGAAGGTGAAGACGGCGTTGGGACCGCACTCGATGTCGCCGTTGGTCATCCGTGTGAAGTGCACGCCGAGGAAGGGGAACTGCGGGTTCGGGACGGGGTAGATGAGGTTGCGGACCTTGTGCTTGGCGTGGTCCTCGAGCTCGTAGTAGTCTCCTCGGAATCCGACCACGCGCTCCGGCAGCTTGACGCCGTCCTTGCGGGCCAGCCGGTCGGCTTGCAATCCGGCGCAAACCACGAGGCCGCCCCCGGTGAAATCGCCCTGCGCGGTGTGGACGACAACGCCGTTGCCATCCTGGCTGAAGTCCCGGGCCTCCACGCCGGTGAAGACAGCGCTGTCCGGCTGAATGCCCATGGCGACCTCCACCATCTTGGCGGTGGCGCCCCGGAAGTCGATGATGCCGGTGCAGGGCACCCAGAGCCCGTCGATGGCGCGCACGTGGGGCTCGATCTCGCGGACGGCATCGCCCGAGATGCGCTCCAGGCCCTCGATTTCGTTCTGCAGACCGATGCCGTGGATCTTCTCGAGCATGGGCAGCTCGTCCGGGGTGGCCGCGGCGACGACCTTGCCGCAGACGTCGTGGTCGACGCCGTATTCCTTGGCGAAGGCCACGAGTTCGTGGCGGCCCTTGACGCAGTTGATGGCCTTGAGGCTGCCGGGGGTGTAGTACAGGCCGCTGTGGATGACGCCGCTGTTGTGGCCCGTCTGGTGGTCGCTCAGGATGTGCTCCTTCTCGAGCAACGCAATCCGCGCGTTGGGGTGGCGCCGCTGGAGCTTGAGGAAGGCCGCGGCACCGACGATGCCGCCGCCCACCACGATGAGGTCGAATTGTTTGGCTTGGGTCATGCCTTGATTCAGGGCGCGAAGATAGCCGACCACTTGGGCGTACCCCGCCTGTGGTGTATGAAGGTCAGCGGATGAGGTGCACGAAGCCCGTGCGTTCCTCCACGATGGGCACGCCGAGCTCCCCGTATTTCCAATACACGCGGTAGCCGTAGATGCCGTCCGGCGAGAAGTACTGCCCTTCGCTGTTGGCGGTTTCAGATTGGCCCATCCAGACCCGGTCGGGGTCGTCGGTGCGCCAGACGGCTTCTCCCCAGCGGTTGTAGATGACGAGCTCGAAGGCATCGAGTTCGGGGCAGTTGGTCTCCATCTTGAGTCCGTCGTTGAAGCCGTCGTTGTCCGGGGTAAAGGCGGTGGGCATCCACATGTCGCAGCCGCAGTATTCCTGTGTGACTTCCACGACGGCCACGTCGCTGCCACAGTCGTTCTCGGCAATGAGCCTGTACGTCCCGGCTCCGACCGTGGGATTCAGCCCCTCCACATCGGGGTCGTCCCACTCCAGTGTATAGGGCAACTCGTCGAGGTCCGTGCCGTCCACGGCCCGCAACTCGGCGAGCACTTCGGTGGCCTCATCCCAGCACACGATGCCCGCAAAGGGGGCGGCCTCCACATCGAGGTTGGGCAGGACGTTGACGTAGACGGCGGCCGAATCGGCGCACCCCGTCATGCTGTCCATCACGCGGACGGTGTAGTCACCCTCGGCTTCCCAGACCGGCCCGCCAGTGGTGGTCAGGCCGTTGACGCTCCAGACCCACCAGCCTACGGCCGATTGGGATTGGCTGGGCCAGGTCCATTCCACGGCGGGGTCGAGGACGCAGCGGTCCACCGAGTCGGCGAGGTTGCCGACCGAGGGCACGGGCCACCATTCCACCGGGGTGGAGGAGGTGGCGCTGCAGTTTCCGACCGAGACGGTCACGCTGAACGGTCCTGAGCCATCGGAATTGGTCAGCAACAGTGCATTTCCGGTGGAGCCGTCCGACCAGGTGGCCCCATCGAAATTGCCGCTGACGGTGAGTTCCACGGTCTCCCCGTCGCAGGCGCCCGCCGGCCCGTCGAGCTGGTACAGAATGGGGGGCAATTCGGTCAGGATGTAGGATGCCGTGCTGGTGCACCCGTTGGCGCCCAGCAGGTTGGCTGTGTAGGCCCCGGCACCGGCCTGGGTCACGGCAGTGGTGCCCGTGGGGAGGATCCAGTTGGTCACGGTGGTGCCGCTGTTGGGAACGGCGGAGACCAATCCCGTTTCGCCCCAGCAGAGCGCATTGGGAATGGACTGCAGGTTGGCGGTGGGCAGGGGCAGGACATCGACCGCCACGGCGTCGGGTACGCCCGGACAGCCCCCGGCCTCGGCCTCAACGATGTGGCTGCCGGAGGCGGAAACGGTGATCGACGCCCCTGCCGTGATGGCGCCGTTGCTGTTGTTGGTCCATTGGATGCTCGCCGGGATGTCGGTCGTGGCCGTGATGGTGACGGTTGCCCCATCGCACACCTCCACATCATTGGGGGTGTCCAGCGTTATGGCGGGTGATGCCTGATCGGTCACCGTCACCGTTCCGCTCTCCACGCAGGTGCCCAAAGTGGCGGTAACGGTGTGCACCCCACCGGCGTTCACGGGCAATGAGGCACTGCCGGTGCCATCCCAATCGAGGGAGGCTCCGGCGTCCACCGTGGCCGTCAGGACCGTCGGAGCACCGTCGCAGATGGTGACCTGCGGAGTGGTGGTCAGGTTGGGGCCCGGCAGGGCTTCGATTTCGATCGTCTCGGTCAATGGACAGCCCGCCGATTGGGTTTCCACCACGTAGACGCCGGGGCCGGCGAGGAGGGTGGTACTGTTGAGTCCCGCCCAGCCAACGGTGGTAGCGGGTGCGGAAGCGGTGATGCTGACCTGGTCATTGGGGCAGGCCTCATAGGGTGGTGTGGGGTTCAGGGAGAGACCGGGAATACCCGATCCGGTGGAGAGGTCGAGGAAGCAAAACGATTGGGCGTTGTTGGCCCCTCCGGTGCTTCCGGTAAAGCCCCACCAGACCATGCTGTTTCCGGCAAAAACATCCCCGACCAGGTCGACTGCTGTATTGAAACGTTCCACCCCGTCGAACTCGCAGCGCAACAGTTGTGTTGCCGGGTTCCACTCGATGATCACATCGTGGTCCTGGCCGTCTTCTATGTTGGGGTTGCTCGAGCTGGCCTGCATGGGGCCGGCCAGACAATCCGGTCCGTTGTGGTTGTTGGTCCCGTCCCGCTGCAAGGCAATGTGGTCCTCTGGAGGGTCACCGAAATTGCCATTGTTCCAGGTGTCGAATTCGACCACGATGCTCGGATCGAAGACCGGAGGCCCGAACGAATTGGTCGCGTTGTCGAAGTCACCATAACCCATGTTGCCACCTGTGGTGGTGGTCAGCTGGTTCGGGCCCAATTGGTGCATCACGAAAGCGATGCCATCGGCACCGCCGTTGTTGCCTCCGAGGTTCACCGAGAAGTGAAGGCAGAACGCCAGGCTGACATCGATCTGGTCGTTGTTCCAGGCGGCCCCTTGCTGGCCGTTCAGGGCTGGTGTCAGTTGCACACAGCTGTTGCTCGTGGCCGTTGCGTCCTGAAGTACCGTAAACTGGGCGGTAGCGGGACAGCAGGCAAGTGCCAGTGCTGCGAGCAGAAGCGGAAAACGCATGGGTGCAAAATAGAAAAGCCCGCGGTGTGCGGGCTTTCCTGGGGTATGTTGTTGCCGATGGCTCAGAGGTCGCCCTTGGCGGGTCCAACCTTGGCCTTCTTGTCGGTGCACTCGCTCTTCTCCTCGGTGCGGACCATGGAGAGGTTCTGCTTGCCTTGCTCCTTACCGGACTTGGCCTTCTTGCCTTTCTTGCCCTTCTTCTTGGAGTCGGCAGAGCAGCAGCCGGTGGCAGCTTTGCCCTGGCAGCAGGAAGACTTGCCCTTGGTGCATTCGGTCTTGGCCTTGTCGCCGCCGGAACAGGAGCTCTTCTGGGCAGAGGCCGTGGCGCCGAACAGGAACAGGGCGCCGAGGAGGAGGATGTGCTTCATGATGGTCAATTTCTAAGCAATAAAGATACAGCTTGCGGATTAAACGCGGTATGACGCGCGTTATTTTGTCGGCGAAGGCATGAAAGGCACCAAGCAAACACGTCGTGAATCGAGCATGGGGCGTCAGGAGCGCTTCCTGTGGCAGGCTGCCGTGGCGGCCCTGTCGGTGCACGTACTGGTGCTGGGTGCGTTGGCCCAGTGGGGGGCGCTGCCGCCGGCGGAGGGTACGCGGTATGCCGAGGTGGATTTTGTGGATTTCGTTGAGCCCGAGCGCACGATGACGATGGAGGAGGCGGTGCGTGAGCGCATGGAGGCGCGGATGGAGGCGGTGCGCAATGTGGCGGCCGATGCGGGGGCAGCGCGAAGCAGCGATGTGCGGAGTACCACGGTGTCGGAGGAAGCCCTGGCGCGTGATGTGGAGGCGGAACTCCGGGCCTTCGAGCAGTCCGCATTTGACGCGCTGGCCGAAGGACGCGACGATGCCGTGGGCACAGAAACCAGTGCGGATGACCGCCGCGACGAGGTCCGCAATGACTATGAGGACTGGAATGCCCGCTATGACGGGCAGGTGACGGCAGAGTACGACCTGCAGGGCCGAAAGGCGCTCACCCTCGATGTGCCGGGCTACCGGTGCCGCGGTGGAGGCGTGGTGGTGGTGGCGATCGTCGTGGTGCCTGGGGGCGAGGTGGTGGACGCCCGCATCATGTCGGCCACCGGTACCGGGGGCGTGGCCCTCGAGGAGTGCTTGGCAGCGGAATCGCTCAAGAGTGCGGTGAAGTGCCGTTTCCGGTCGGATGCTGCGGCACCCAAGCGCCAGGAGGGCACGTTGACCTACCGTTTCATTGCCCAGTGAGCCCCGCGTACTCAGAGAGGTAGGCAAAAGGCGCGTTCAATTCACCGGTCAAGGTGGTCTCGGAAGCCCCGTCGAGGATGCCCTGGGCGTCGCCCTCCACCACGAGGGGAATGACCTGCTCGAGGAGCGTGGACCCGAAGTCGGCACTGGCATCGCGCGGAAGCTCGCAGGGCAGGTTGTCCACGGCCATCACACCGATGCTCCCGGCGGTGCGGAACGGCACCCGGCATTCGCCCACGGGATCGTAGCCGTACATGGGGTCGGCGATGGTCGACGGCTCCACGGTCGAGGCGACCGGCCCATCGATGTCGCAGCTGATGTCGGCGACCACCGAGATGCGCCAGTCCTCGTCGCGGACGTCTTCACGGGTGAAGAGGAAGGGTGAGCCTTCCGCCCAGAAATGACCGGCGATGAACAGGTCCGTGGCCCGGGCGAACGCCATGAAGGTGCTTTCGTAGTCGATGGGGTCCGCGCAGAATTCCTCGAAGTCGAATCCGCCGTCGCCCTTGCGCCGGTTGTAATCCTCGAGGTCGAGGTGGGTGAAGACGGGCTCGCCGAAATCCTCGCGGAGGTAGTCCACGGGGTGCACCTCCCGGATGCGCATGGCCTCCAGGATCTCGCGGGCGCCATTGCCCACACGGCCGTGGCCGGTGAGGGCGATTTTGGTGGTGGGGGCGAGCGTCACCTTGGACAGGTGGGCCTCCATTTCCTTGCGGTCCGCACAGTCGATGGCGCGTGGCAGGTCATAGGTGCCGTGGTGGCCGCCGTAGGTGCGGAAGGCGTTGTACGTCCCGACCACGCCGGCGTAGCGCCCGAATCCGATGATGCGCCGACCACCGGGCCGCTTGAGCAGTTCGTAGTCGATCAGCCGGATGCGCTTGTCGAGACAGGCCCGCAACAATTTGGCGTTGTAGGGCTGGAGCTTGTAGGTGTGGGAGAAGAAGAAGTAGGTCTTGTCGGGAATGAGCTGGTCGATGGGCACTTCCTTGACCCCGAAAAGAACGTCGCAATCCGAAAGGTCTTCGGCCAGCTCAATGCCCGCCGCACGGTATTCGTCGTCGGTGATCCGACGGACGTCGCTGGGTTGTACCACCAGTTCCACGTAGGGGAAGCGCTCGAGCACTGCCGCGCACTGCTTCGGTGTCAGGGGGACCCTTTGGTCCGGTGGGGTCTTTCCTTCTCTGATGATGCCGATCCTCATGCCTCTCTTATCGAACGCCCCCAAAGTAGGACGGTTGCACATCCCTTGACCCCTTCGATTCGCCCTTCATCGTGATTTCTCCATAATGGGTTTTGGTGAAAACCCCGTTGGTCTTCCAACCTGTCTTTCCAGCACCCCGTCGTGCCCCTTCCTTTGGCGGGGTCATCCGGGCGAATGCACCTTTGGGGCGTGAACCGCATCGCGATCTTCTTCTGCATCTGTATCGCCCTGACGGGCTGCAAGCGCTTCGAGTCCGTGGTGGAGACGGGGTTGCATGTGGAACGGGTGGCGTCCCGGCTCGAGCCTGTGCCGGCGCCGCCGGACTATGCCGATGAGGCCCACTGGTCTGCGTTGCCGTGGCGTGAGGATGCGGCGGATGGGCTGCCCAAGGGGCGCGCGGTGTCCGAAGGGCCGGGTACGGCGGACGTGTTCTACCTGCACCCGACGATGTTCGAGGAGGGCGCACATTGGAACGCTTCGCTCGACAGCACGGCGCTCAATGACGTGGTCGACGAATGGCCGGTGCGCCACCAGGCGGCCATTTTCAACGGCGCCGGCCGGGTTTTCGCGCCGCGCTACCGCCAAGCCCACATCCGCGTGTTTTCCGTGGGCGACAGCTTGAGCCTCGGCGCCTTGCAGATCGCGTACAGCGACATCCGTGCCGCCTTCCAGCATTTCCTGGACCACTGGGACGAGGGCCGCCCGCTGGTCATCGCCGCCCACAGCCAGGGCAGTTGGCACGCCCGGTGGCTGCTGCAGGAGTTCTTTGACGGGACGCCCCTGCAGGAGCGCCTCGTCGCGGCCTACATCCCCGGGATGGACATCTACCCGACGGACTTCGAGGCCCTGCCGCCGTGCCGGGGCGCGAAGGACCTCCATTGCTACTGCACGTGGATGAGCTACGGCACCGGGTACCTGCCGCCGTGGCTGGCGACGAAACCGGCACCGCCCAGTGTCATCCACCCGATCACCTGGACCACACAAGCCGACTTGACCAATCCGCAGGACGCCCACGGAGGCGCGGTGCGCGAGTCGTTCCGCAACAAGAACCCGGGCAGCATCACGGCGCGGCTCCACCCCGGCGGCGTGCTTTGGGTCGACCAGCCGCACATGTTTTTGGTCGGGAAATGGCTGCACCGCGACAACTGGCACGTGGGCGATTTCAATCTCTTCTGGAGCGACATCCGCGACACCGTGCACGAAAGGGTGGCGGTGTTCGGCGCCCGCCCGTGAATTATGGTGTATCATTGACACATGCTTCTTCAACGTCATGGAGCCCTTCTCGCATGGGCTTTTTTTGTGTCCATTTTTTCCGTGGCC
>CALKUW010000047.1 GCA_937996585.1 uncultured Flavobacteriales bacterium | reverse complement strand
CTGGTCCAGGCGACATAGAGGACAACCGCCTTCGCAAGGATGGTCTCAATGACGCCGTTCGGGACATCGATGGTCGTGTCCTTCGTGACCGCCAACTCCTGCTTGATGACGAAGCGATCCGAGCTGGCGGGGGCGGGCCAGATAATCGCGTAGGAGTTGCCGGTGTCCCAGATTTGCTGGTAGTAGCTGGCCGACCCGCTCTCGGTGTCGAAGCCCCAGCGACCAGCCACCAGGGGGCGAGTGCCGGACCCGGCGGGGGCAACATGCGTGATGCGCCCAGCGTGGGGGAGCAGAATGGTCCGGCGCTTGATGGTGCCGGAACCCGCCAGGGAGGTCTGGGCCGGGGTCCCGATGTCCAGGGCCGCGCCAGAGACGCCCCGGATAGGCCACTCGTCGCCGTTCAGGTCAACGAACAGGTCGCCGCGCCGGGTCTGGTCGGGCGCTCCGCTCAGGGTGACGGTTGCCGATCCGGCGGAGTGGGAGGAGACGGTTACGCTAAGGTCGCCGGGGACGACACCAACAACAGTCTCCAACATGGCAGGAACGCCGTCGCTCAGAGTGAGAGCGATGGCGGCGTTGATGACTTCCTCCAAGCGCGAAGTCTCGACGGTAGAGAGCGTGTCGAGTCCGAGGCGCTCGGCGAGGGTGGCCCGAAGGCCCGCGATGGTGTCTGCCATTTGGGGTGGGGTAGGGGCGCCCCCGTTAAGGAGCGCCCCGAGATGAACTTAGAGGGTGATGCCCTCCATGTGACCGAACGAGCGACGACCGTTCTCCAGGGAGAAGCCGTGACCCATGGACACACGCTTGAACAGGTTGGTCGTGGTCGGGTGCGGGAAGACACCGGGCATCTGCTTCAGGAAGCCGATTTGCGGGTTCTTCTGCGCTTCCGGGCCGCCATCAGAGATGGTGCCAGCCGCGACAACGTTCAGGCGGAGAGACTTGGTGTTCAGGAAGACATACGGGTACTCCGCCGTGGTGGTGGCGGTGAAGTCCCATTCGGCATCCTTGGTATCGAGCATGCGGTGCCAATCGACAGTGGCAGTACCCATCTGAATGGTACCTTCCTTGCCGAGGTTAGCCATCATGCCCGCGTTGTGGGTAGCGGTATCCCGCACCAGATCAGCCAGCTTGTTGAACACCGACAGACCCGTGAGGATCAGGTCGGGGCTTTCCTGCGGGCCGTACCAGAGCTGACGGAGAGCGTCGTCGGTGTCCTCGATGAGGCCCGAACCGTTAGCCGCGCTGGCAGCAAACAGTTGCGGTGCCCACTTCGCGGCATCCGAGACGGTCACACCGCCAAAGGACTCGGTGTTGGGACGACCAGTGACGAGACCCGCGCCCGAGCTGAGGAGGCCCAGGAGCGACATGCCGTTGACGTCGTAGTCGGTGTCGCTCTCGTAGGGAGCGCGAGCAGCCGGGTTGGCGCCATCGGCGGTGGCGTTACCGAGGACGAAGTTCGACTCCAGCTCGTAGAACATGCCAATCGCGTTAGACATGACCAGGGCATCCATGTAGGAGACCGGGTTGCCTTGCAGCGGCATGTCCTGCGGGAAGTTGAGGTTGCGCGAACGGAACACAACATCGAACTTCGCCTGAGTCAGGATTTCCTCGGACGAGGCGCTAAGGGTTTCCCCCGCACCGAAGTTATCGCGGCGATACGCGACGGTAGCCGAGCCGCCGTCAGCGTGGAGCAGCGGGTGGCTGTAACGATCGCTGTCCGGGACCACGAAGATGCGGCCTCGTTCGGCGAGGTACTGGAGCAGCTTCTCACCGCCGTCGTTGATGACTTGGGTGAGGTTGCGAGAAACTCCGTCAATGGACGTGGTGGCGAGGGTATCAACCTTGCTCGCCGGGGTGGCTTCAGCCCAGGGAAGGGCCATGATTGGACTCCTTTGTTAAGGGTGGTTTGTGGGAGTCCCCTTAAAGCCTACGTCAATCGTCGGAAGGATTCAGTTTCGCAAGCGGGAGACCAGTCGCGGGGATGTCCAGAGGTTCGCCGCTGGACGCTCGCGGCTGATACAGCGGGTGCATGGGCCGTTCGGTAGGGGCGGCAACTTCCTTCTCGTTACGGATGCCAGCGGCACGAACGATTTTGGCGATGCCTTCTCGGGACTGGAGGGCCGTGGCCTTAAAGTCCTGAGATGCCTCTGCGAACTTGTCGTACTCCGGGGAGCCGACAGCGATGCCATGCTCCTGGATCAGGGTCTTCTCCATGTGCTGTTGAAGCTCCTGTTTCCGGGACCACTGCTCGTCTCGTTGCTTGAGAGCGTTGTCGAGGTCATCCTGCGTCAGGAACTCGCCCTTCTCACGCTTGGTGGTGAGGGCTTCATTCACTGCCTTGGATGCACTACGACGGCTGAAATCCTCGACTTTTGACCGCAGCTCCGCGGGGAAATCGTCAAGGCTGCGATACTCCTTATCCACCGAGTCAGCGATGCGGGTGGCCGGGTCAACGGCGCCGCTATCGGCCTGAGTGTCCGTGGTATCTTCGGGGGTTTCGCTGGGGGTGGTTTCGTCAGTCATGCTAAAGGGCCGCGTCTCTCGGGTGCCGATGTTCGGGCCGAGGGGGCGGGTGCCGTGCGGGCATTATAATGCACACGGCGGGGGGTGCAAGGCATTTTACTGCCCTTTTTCTGGTTGCGGGCGACTGTACGCCTCGCTGACGGCCTTGTTCTTGGCCTCCTCGCTGGTCCAGTTGCCAGTCTCCGGGTCGATCCCGTGCTTCTTCATCTTCCGGTTCGCGTCGTTCGCGTTCTCCGGGAAGGCGTCCGGGTGGCTCGACGGGAGGGCCAGGATGCGCTTCCGCTTGTCCGAGCGCGAGTCCTGGTAGCTGGCCTTGAAGATGACGGCGGGGACTTTGGGCTTTTCCCAGCGCGTGTCGGTGTAGGCGTCACAGTCCCAGCACTGCCACCGCTTAGGGTTGAGGTTGCCTTGCTGGTCCGTGGGGACCCGCCCGCATTCGGTACAGATGCCGTCGATCATGGTGGCTCAGATGTGAATGATAATCATGCGTACCGTGAATGAACGGCTCAACGCCGGACCTCTACGGTGTGGATCCGGACGCGGTAGCCGGGGTAGGTCTGCTCAATCATGTCCAGGTCTTCCTCGGCCCGGACGATGCTCGGGTAGACCGCGAACAGCCAGGTGGGGGCGCAGGGGTTCTGCTCCAGCTCGATGACGTAAGCGTACTGAGGCGCTTCCGGCGCTGTAGATAGCGTCCAGGCTGCGCTCAGGTGGCCCATGAACAGTGCGATGGCGACGCAGACTTTCATTATCCCAGCACCTGGCGGGTCATCGCGGGGAGAGCGCCGGTCGCAGCAGCGGCGGCAATCTGGTTATCGATGTTGCCCTCGGGGGAGACGCCCGGAACCGGGGAGAGGCGGGTCGCGTTCTGGGCCTCGTTGTGCAGCATCTGGTGACGCTCCAGGGCCGCACGGATGACGCTGACGTCGATGTCCCGCGCACCATCGGCCAGGGCGCGGTCGATGATCTTCTGGTAGCCGCTGATGTAGGCCGCGTGGTTGTCGTCCTGGTAAACGGGGATGTCCCTGCCGGTCTCCAGGAACTCGACGTAGCGCGAGATGGGGTCGCCGACAGTCTCCATGTAGTCGTCTCCGTCTTTCCAGCCCGCAGCCTTGAGGAAGCGCCGCAGGACTTCGTTGACCATCCGCATGGCGTTCGGGTTCTGGAAGTTGGCCGCGACGTTGCTCAGGGTGGTCAGCACCAGCATCTCGGTGTCGAGCTTGCCCTGGCGGCCCTGGTTCTCAAAGGCCACCGGGTCCACGCGGAGGTTCATCGGCATGACCTCGGGGTCCGGCACATTCAGGCGCTTGATGATTCCGCCAGACTGGGGGACCGCCAGCTCCTCGCCGAACAGGGCACGCTGGTGCAGCATGATGAGGGTCGATGCCTGGGACCAGAGACGAGCCTGGACCCGGATCGCGTCCGTGTTGCGCCGACCCGCAGCCTGGACCAGAGCGGACGCCTCGGTGGCGGACTTCTCCGGGTTGACTGCTGCGCCACGATCGAGCGGACCCACCCCCGACACATCATCAAACAGTGCAAGAAGTAGGTTTAGAGTGGCGATGAGGTCTGGCAGGGTGGAGTTCCGCTCGACCGGACGCATGGTGGCGTTCACACCACGCGTGTCCCCGTCGTCTACATCGACAGGGAGGAATACTTGCTGACCGGGGCGGGCGTTCAGGATGCCCTTGATGGCCTTGTTCAGGGCCGTGCGGTCGTACAGAACCGTGTTGTTCGTGTTCTGCACCTCGCTCATAATCATGTCGATCACGATGCCGATCGAGCGCATGAGCGGGAGCCAGGACAGAACTTCCGGCATCGGGATGTCCTCGCCGGGAGGGGCGTCGAGTCCAGCGGCCAGGACCATGACCGGGGCGCGGAGGATGCGCGTCTTGACGTACTTGCCCAGGTTCGGGTTCCGGCGGCGACGATACCAGATGTCGCCCTCCAGGTTCACGAAGATGGAGGTCGGAACCTCGCGCCCCGTGTGCTTGTTGGACTCGAACGCCATGCCGGGGTGGTAGACCTCGGTGACGCCCACCAAGTCCCAGGGGCTGGGCTGCTGGTCCGGGGAGACATCGGCAGTGGCGGCCTCCCGGATGTCCTTGGGGAGGGACCCGAACTGGACCAGAGAGGTGTGCCAGGTAAAGCGACGGAGGTGGGGTTCGTAGCCGCAGTGGGTGGACTCGACGACCTCAAAGCCCAGGCGGCGCGACGGCACATCCTCGTCCGGGTTCATCAGGAGGCGAACACCGAAGTAGGGCTGGGTCGGCAGCAGGAAGGCCACCCGCTCCATGACCTGTTCCAGGTTGGTGCCGGGGATGATGGCATCCATCAGGTCCTGCTGCGACTCGGCGAGCTGCACCGCGCCGTCCAGGAGGGGGGTAGTCTGGAGGCGCGGTACGCCGGGGGTGGTCGCCGTGACCCGCTGGCGCAGACGGCTCAGGATGAGGTTCGCGCCGGTCTTGGGGATGCGGATGTCACCGGGCGCATTTGGGTCCGATAATCCCAGTCCGCTCAGGTCCAGCGTGACCTTCTCGGGGTCCGGGTTGACCAGGAGCGGAGACATGCTGCCGCCCGTCGCCGGATCGCGGCCCGCCAGCATATCGGAGCTGAGGGCAATCCAGGGTTCGATGGCCTCGCTGGTCAGGCGGGCAGACTGACCCCACGCTTCCTTGAGGTAGTCAGCTTCTTCCTCGGTGAGCTGGTAAGAATCAGGGCGGGCCATGTTGAGCAGTATAATGCCCACTGGGGGCGTGTCAAGGGCTAACTGAAGTAGTTTCCAGCCGAAGTGTCGCCCATTCGCTCGATAATGCCGGGAACATGGCCGAAATCGCGCTGGTTTAGGGGAGCAGGGTCCCCATCGTCGCCCAGAGGTAGGGGGCCTCGACGGTCCAGGTGGCCCGCGAGGAGAGCGAGGGCGGCGGGCAAATCGTCGTGGGCGGCCTTCGGATACTGGGTCAGGCGCGACTCCAGGAGCTGCTGGTTGTGGTAGCCCCTGGGACCGAAGCGCAGCAGCCCCTTCCTGAGCGCAGTCGGGAACGAACTGAGGCGCATATCCAGCTTCTTGTTCGGGATCTTCTGGCGGCGCATCCGGGTCTGCTCGATGCGGCCCCGATCCCGGAGCCAGGGCTTGATGACCCCGGAGAATACGACATCCTCAATCCAGATGCCGTCCACGTCGGGGGCGATGGTCTCGATGGCCTGGATGGCGGTGTCGGCGTTTCCGCGCAGCTCCTCGGCCCAGTAGGGGATGAAGATGTTCTGGTCCGGCCCCGCGTGGGGAGACTGTAGCTCAGGAGGCAGCGAGCCGTTGGGGGCGACGCGGACCTTGATGAGGCCGTTCCGGTCCAGCGATTCGCCGGTCGCGACGGCCACGGGGTCCACGAGGAGGATGTCCTGGCCGTGGGGGAGGGGGCGGTCGCTCGGCCAGCGCGACTTCTCGATTTGGTCCTGGGTGAACAGGGCGGAATCGCCGACCGATGGGACGCACATGTATTGCATCTCAAAGAAGCCGGGGTTGTCCGACAGGTCCTCCTTGACCATCGCAATCTCGCGCTCGTTCAGGAAGGAGGGGCAGAGCGGAGTGCCGCCGGGGCCGTCGAGGACGCCGTACCTGACCTGGTGCCAGGAGGACTTCTGGCCCAGGTAGGCGCAGATGTCCCAGAACGCCCAGGGAGTTCCGATGTGGAAGATGGGCGAGTCGTAGTTGTACATCAGCGGGACGAGCTGGTCCACGAAGTCGATGGCCTTCTGACACTGGGCCGGGGTCGTGGAGGTCGTCTCGTTGGTGGGGTCGTCCAGCTTGGCGCGGCGGGGGTGGCGACCAGCGAGGTTTGAGCCGGGGGAGGACACGAAGACCGAGGGTTCGCGGCCAGGGGTGCCTTCGCGGCCCACCACGTCGAGGGTTTCGCACGGACCAGATCGAGCGCCCTGCCCGAACACCGGTGCGGCCCAGGGGAAGATTTCCTTGAGCGGGACGAACACCCCCGGCCAGATTTCTAGGTCGCCAGCCAGGATGTCGCGCACCCGGCCCAGGAGCTGCTTCGCCAGCTTCGTCTCGGCGGAGGCCAGGAGGATTCGGTCGCCGGGGTCAACCACCAGGTCGTGCGCCGTGCCGATCTCGGATTCAAGGGTGGACTTGGCGTGTCCGCGGGGGACAATCAGCGAACACTTGTTGTAGGTGTTCTTGGCGCGGACAATCTCGCGGTGGAGGCGCCCGAACTTCTTCCGGCCCTCGGGCGTTCCCTTGTATCCGGCTGCGATGCCGAACGCAATCTGGTCGGCGTGGCAGGCCCGGATCGAGGCCAGGAGGTTGTCGGGTGTGGGCTGGTCGCTCACTGGGGGCGGTTGGTCCGCAGGGGAGGGCTCACTGGGGGCGGTCGTCCTCGTCCGGGTCGGGAGACCTGAGCAGCGAGTGGAGGACGCCGAGGAAGTCGCCCTGACCAGAGAGGCTGAGCGACCAGAAATCGCCGCCCTCCTCCCGGTAGATGCCGCACAGGGTCAGGTCGCCGCGTCGCTTCATCTCGTCAAGGATTTCGGCGTCGCTGGCCGTGCGGAGGGCGGGGCCGAGGGTGAGGGGGTTCGGGTCCTCTTGGTCTGGGTGATCTTCGGGGCGCATGGTGGCACTATACTGCACCGCGGGGTCGGGGTCGGGGTCGCGGGACATGGTTGTGGGCAGTATAGTGCGCGGGTTGGGGCGGGTCAAGGGGTGGTGGCTCGGGGCGGGGCACGAAAAAGGGTCCCGCTGGCTCGTGGGCGGGCGGGACCCGGCGCGCCCCCGGAGGGCGGCCCCCCGCGGTCGGCGGCGGCTCGGCTTGTTGAGACTGAGTCTCAATCTCAGGTGCGCGGGGCGGCGGGGCGGGGCGGCGGGGCGGCCGGGGCGGCCGGAAGTTCTATCGGTTTCGGTCCACTCGGCCGGATGCGCGCCGATAGAATGAGGGAGCGCAAGGCGATTCTGCCGCGCACGACCCGAGACCCAAGAAAAAAATGAAACGCAAAAATTCTACTGCCGCCGATGCGCGGAACATCCTTCTCAAGCTTGCCGCGGGCGAGTCTGTCCGCGGCATCTCCGCCCCGCCGATGCGCATTCCGCGGAAACTTACGCTGCTCGGGTCCAGCTATAAGGTGGACAAGGGCGCTGCGGCCGGAATTGAGACGGCGATTCTATACTTGGCCCCGGCCGACTCGGGGGGCATCAAGCGGAACGGGCGGCCGCTTAACCTTTGCCCGTGGGCGTCGCCCGGATGCCGACGCGGATGCCTAGGCGAGAATGCCGGGCGCATGGTCCAGTCGGGTGTCGCGAATTCGCGCACCTGGAAGACCGCCCTATTCGCGGCCGCTCCGGACCTTATGCGCGAAATGCTGGAAAGCGAAATTGTCGCGCTAGAGCGCCGTGCCAAGCGGAAGAACGCCGTACCGGCGTTGCGCCTGGACGGGACATCGGACATCGGTCTAGCGTTGTTATGGGACATTCCCCGCCGGTTTCCTGCCGT
>CALKUW010000046.1 GCA_937996585.1 uncultured Flavobacteriales bacterium | reverse complement strand
CGCTCGCTGCTTGTTGCCCGGCCGCTAACCCCTAGCAAGGGCGAACCCCCGGCCGAGCCAGCGCCCGTCTCCCTCACCCCTGCCTGGCTTGGGCAGAACATACCGAACCCGTTTGAGGGGACGACGACCATTCCGTACTACGTGCCCTCTGGGGTTGGGAGGGCCGAGCTGGTGATTCGGGACATGGGAGGTCGGGAGCTTCGGCGGGTGGAGCTGAGCGAGCGTGGGGCGCATGGGCAGCTGGTGTTGGAGATGCGTCTTATGGGGTCTGGGACGTACGAGTATGCGCTGGTGCTGGACGGGCGCGTGGTGGCCGTCCGGCAGATGACCTTGGTGCGGTGAGTCCGTGGGGGCGGTGTGAATGTGGAGCGGAACGGCGCGGAGAAGCGTGGGAAATGCCCAACAATTTGTATTTTTGCATCGCTACTGGGGTGCAGGGAGCAGGGTGGGACAGAGGGCGCCAGAAGCCCCCGAAAGTAGTGCTCATTCCGAGGAAACGATAATGGGCAATAGGCGCACAACTCTGGTGCCGAAAGATGCACAAGGGGTTGTGTTCTATGTGCCCAGGTGTGTATGTTCCACAAACATTCAGGAGGTGCTGCGATGATGCAGCGAAGGGTTGGAGTTCAGCAGGTGTGTATGTTCCACAAACATTCAGGAGGTGCTGCGATGATGCGGCGAATGGTTGGAATTCTGGCCAGTGTGCTCGGCCTGCTCTGGCTCGGAAGCGCAACAGCCCTGGGGCAGGAGGTTTCGCTGACCATTACCAACGCCCCACTTGTGGTGACCGGCAGCGACGGCTACCTTGAACTCAAGAACGGCGCACGATTGCTGCTCAACAACGACCCTGGGAGCTCAGGACAGCTGTTGGTCAGTAAGGGTCCTGAGGCCACACCGGAGTGGTTGAGCTTAGACGAAACGACGCTGGAGGTGGCGGATGGTCAGCTGAAGGTGAGAAACGACGAGGCCATTTGGAATGCGGATCGGCTGCGGGGGACGCCGATAGGTGAGTTGTCGTTGGGGCCGGACGACGACGGGAAGGTGTTGGTGTGGAGGTGGTATCAGGAAGAGGGTAGCGAAGAGGGTAGCGAAGAGAGCGGCGGGAGCGGCAAATGGGTGGCAGAGCTGTTGTCGGTGGAAGGGGACAACTGGGGGGACCAGACGGTGAAGGCGGATCCCCCGCTAACGGGTAAAGGGACCGAGGATGAGCCGCTGAAGTTGAACTACGACGACGAGACGCTGGCGGTGAATGATGATGATCAGCTGACGGTGAGAAACGACAATCCCATTTGGAATGCGAATCGGCTGCAGGGGACGCCGATAGATGAGTTGTCGTTGGGGCCGGACGACGACGGGAAGGTGTTGGTGTGGAGGTGGTATCCGGAAGAGGGTAGCGAAGAGGGTAGCGAAGAGAGCGGCGGGAGCGGCAAATGGGTGGCAGAGCTGTTGTCGGTGGAAGGGTCCCAGACGGTGCAGGCGGATCCCCCGCTAACGGGTCAAGGGACCCAGGAAGACCCGCTGACGTTGAAATACGACGACGAGACGCTGGCGGTGAATGATGATGATGAGCTGACGGTGAGAAACGACAATCCCATTTGGAATGCGAATCGGCTGTGCGGTCGGGAAATCGACTGCGAGGCGGAACTCGCGGATGGGTATGTGTTGACGTGGAATGGGGAAAAATGGGAGCCAGCGCCGGTCAATGCGACTCAGCTGTGCGGTCAGGAAATCGACTGCGAGGCGGCACCCGAGGAGGGGTCTGTGTTGACGTACAGTGACGGCAAGTGGAAGCCAGCTGAGTTCCCCGGCTGGGTTGTCGGAGGGAACTCCTTCCCGTCGAGTACTACTGAGGCGGTGTTCGGTAGTAACACGAACACGACTGTCATCTTCCGTGCAAACGGCCAAATAGGCATGCGGTTGGTCCCACAGGGTACTAATCCTCCACGGTTAGATTTCGGAGTCTTAGGTGGGCCGACATACCGCATCGACCTGCCGAACAGCACCTCTTTGGGTATTGGGCGGATTCGAGCAAATGGCTATGCCACTTACTCCTCGCTGCGGTGGAAGGAGGAGGTGCGCACGATTGAGAATGCACTGGACAAAGTCCTGCGTCTGCGTGGGATTGCCTTCCGCTGGAAGCCGGAGTACGGCGGGAGTCGGGACATTGGATTTGCGATGGAGGAAGTTGTAGAGGTTGTGCCGGAGGTTGTGGATCGTCACCCGGAGACGGGCGAACTGGTGGGCATGGAATACAGCCGCCTGACGGCCCTGCTCGTGGAAGCCCTCAAGCAACATGTCCGTGAACAGCAGCAGGTCAACGACCGCCTGCAGCAGGAGAACCGGGAGCTACGGCAACGCGTAGAGCGGTTGGAAGCACTCGTCGAGCAGCTATTACGGGAGCGTAGTGAGCGGGGCAGCATGGGCGGCAGCAGCGTCGAGCTGCACGAGGGGTGGCTTGGGCAGAACATACCGAACCCGTTTGAGGGGACGACGACCATTCCGTACTATGTGCCCTCTGGGGTTGGGAGGGCCGAGCTGGTGGTTCGGGACATGGGGGGTCGGGAGCTTCGGCGGGTGGAGCTGAGCGAGCG
>CALKUW010000045.1 GCA_937996585.1 uncultured Flavobacteriales bacterium | reverse complement strand
GCCTACACCTTCATCCGCCAGACGCACAATGCGGCCTACACGGCGGATGCGATGTACACGGACCAGGATTGGAACACGGGTGTGCACAACGGCTTCCTTGCCGTCGCAGCCCCGGAGAAGGTCGCGCCGACCTACAATGGTGCTGCGCTCGCCGGAGCCCTGTCCGAAGTGAAGTCCCGCAAGGGCGGCAACTTCGAGCTGGCCCTGTACCGCAAGACCGCCATGGGCGATGGCCAACAGGCCGCGAACCCCATGTTGCAGGAGACGCCGGACCCCATCACGAAGACGACCTGGGACAACTATGTGACCATGGCGCGTCCGGACATGGAGGCCATGGGACTCAACACCTACATCGCGCAGGAGGACCCCGCCTCCGTGGTGCGCGTGACGGTCGGCGGCAACAGCATCGAACTTCCCGCCTTCCCGCAGCCCGGCCAAACGCCCGGAACGGTGGGCATCGCCCTCGGTTACGGACGCGGTGCGGACGGTGAGGCCATCGGCCGCGCCGCCTTCCAGGTGGATGGCAGTGGTGACCACATGACGGATGCCGAAGGCAACCTCGTTCCGATCGGTGCGAATGCCTTCCCGCTGGCAACGCTGCGCAACGGGGCTCCGGACTACAACGCCTATGACGTGACGGTTGAGGCCACCGGTGAGACGTACCCCTTGGCCTGCACCCAGATCCACCACACCTACATGGGCCGCGACTCCGTCGTCAAGGAGACGACCTTGGACGGCTACCTCGCCGAGGCGGGGGCAGCGCGTGGTGAGGCGACCTGGAACAAGACCATCGGCCTGAACGTCCATGACGACATCAACGGCGACGGCGAGATCAACGCCCTCGACAAGAAGGCCGCCGGTGAGTTCGACCTTTGGCACGAGCATGCCGTGGACGGTGTTGGACACCGCTGGGGCATGGCCATCGACCTCACGAGCTGCATCGGCTGCAGCGCCTGCGTGACGGCCTGCCACATCGAGAACAACGTGCCGGTCGTCGGAAAGGACGAGGTGCGCCGCCACCGCGACATGCACTGGATGCGCATCGACCGTTTCTATGCCTCCGATTGGGACATGGAGCGCGGTGAGGAGGAAGGCCTCGGGGTCATTTCGACCTACGGCAAGATGGAGGAGCCGGGGGCCAACCCCCAGACCGTCCACATGCCGATGATGTGCCAGCACTGCAACCACGCACCGTGCGAGACGGTGTGTCCTGTGGCTGCAACCACGCACTCCAATGAGGGCGTCAACCAGATGACCTACAACCGGTGCATCGGCACGCGCTACTGCGCCAACAACTGTCCCTTCAAGGTGCGCCGCTTCAACTGGTTCCACTACCCCGGATACGACAAGTTCCAGCACTTCAACCCGGCGCAGGATGCCATCCAGCGGATGGTGCTCAACCCCGACGTGGTCGTACGGAGCCGCGGTGTGATGGAGAAGTGCAGCCTGTGCGTACAGCGCACGCAGGGTGCCAAGTTGGAGGCCAAGAAGGCGGGCATGCCGCTGGAAGACGGCAGCGTCCAGACGGCCTGCTCCGAAGCTTGCCCGACCAACGCGATCACCTTCGGCGACCTCAACGATACGAGCAGCGAGGTGCGCGCCACCTATGACAACAACCGGACCTATCACGCATTGGAGGAGGTCGGCGTCCAGCCGAACGTCGCCTACCTGACCAAGGTCCGCAACACCCCCAAGGCCTGATACCATGCAGCAGGAAGCCGCCATTCGGGAACCCCTGATCCTGGGGAACAAGAGTTACAAGGACATCACCGACGATGTCGTGGGACCCATCCAGGGCAAGGCGCCCATGGGATGGAAGATCATGATCACCATCACCAGCATCATCGCTTTCTACGGCGTGGGCTCCATCCTGTACCTGATCGGGACGGGCATCGGTGTGTGGGGTCTGAACAAGACGGTCGGTTGGGCCTGGGACATCACCAACTTCGTGTGGTGGGTCGGTATCGGCCACGCCGGTACGCTCATCTCCGCGGTGTTGCTGCTGTTCCGCCAGAAGTGGCGGATGGCCATCAACCGTTCTGCGGAGGCCATGACCATCTTCGCGGTCATCATGGCGGCCATCTTCCCCGGCATCCACATGGGCCGGATCTGGGTGAGCTACTGGGTGCTTCCCCTGCCGAACCAGTTCGGATCGCTGTGGGTGAACTTCAACAGTCCGCTCCTGTGGGACGTGTTCGCCATCTCGACCTACTTCTCGGTGTCCCTGGTCTTCTGGTACATCGGCCTGATTCCGGACTTCGCGACGATCCGTGACCGGATGACCAAGCCGCTGCAGAAGAAGATCTACAGCATCCTGAGCTTCGGCTGGAGTGGCCGCGCCAAGAACTGGACCCGCTTCGAGGAAGTGAGCCTCGTGCTCGCCGGTATCGCCACGCCGCTGGTGTTCTCGGTGCACTCCATCGTATCGATGGACTTCGCCACCTCCGTCATTCCCGGATGGCATACGACGATCTTCCCGCCCTACTTCGTGAGCGGCGCGGTATTCTCCGGATTCGCCATGGTGCAGACCCTGCTGCTCATCATGCGCAAGACGATGAAGCTCGAGGCTTACATCCACACGAAGCACGTGGAGTATATGAACATCGTGATCATCGTGACGGGATCCATCGTGGGTGTCGCCTACCTGACCGAGCTGTTCATCTCCTGGTACAGCGGTGTGGAGTACGAGAGCTACGCCTTCATCAACCGTTTCTCCGGTCCGTACAGCGCGAGTTACTGGGCGATGATGACCTGCAACGTGATTTCACCCCAGCTGTTCTGGATCAAGAAAATCCGCCGCAGCCTCATCGCGACCTTCATCCTGTCCATCGTGGTGAACATCGGCATGTGGTTCGAGCGCTACGTGATCATCGTGACGTCGCTCCACCGGGATTTCGACCCCTCCTCCTGGGGTGAGTTCCACGCGACGAGCATCGACGTGGGCATTTTCATCGGAACGCTGGGCATCTTCTTTACCCTGTTCCTGCTGTTCGCCCGGTTCTTCCCGGTGCTGGCCCTGAACGAATTGAAGTCCATCCTGAAGTCGAGCGGAGAGGAGCACAAGCGCCTCCAAGCCGAAGGCAAGTCCAACCACTAAGACGAGAATATGGAAACCAAGAAGGTCCTTCACGTCATGTACGACGACGACGGTAAGCTGATGGAAGCCGCCAAGCAGCTCGTCGCCAAGGGTGTCCGTATCAAGGACGTCTACAGTCCCTTCCCGGTGCACGGCATCGACCCGGTCATCGGGGTGAAGCGGACGCGCCTCGCCATTGCCTCCTTCATGTACGCCACCACCGGAACGTGCCTTGCGCTGTTCGGCATGTGGTACTTCATGATCCAGGACTGGCCGATGAACATCGGTGGAAAACCGAGCTTCAGCCTGATCGAGAACCTGCCGGCCTTTGTTCCTGTGACGTTTGAGTTCAGTGTGTTGTGCGGTGCTCACGGTATGGCCATCACCTATCTGCTCCGCAACGGAACATTGCCCGGAATGCCGGCATCGAACCCGGACCCCCGGACGACGGACGACATGTTCGTCCTCGAGATCCTGACCGAGGAGAATGAAATGGACGCTGCAGCTTTGGAAGCGGCGTTGAACGATACGGACCTGCTGGAGATCAGCATCAAGGAATACGCAGCATGAAGACCGCACAGTACATCCTGTTGCCCGCCTTTGCAGCCATTTGGCTGACCGCGTGCGTAACGGACCCGAACAGCCCGGGCCTGGAGTACATGCCGGACATGTACCGCAGCCCGGCCGTGGAAGCCTACGTCGATTATGGTCAGGAGCCCTACGAGGTGGGCGAAGAGGTGGCCCGCGCCCAGCGCAACACCCCTTCCAGCCGCAAGCCTGTTCCCGGTACGATCCCGTTCCGCGGAGAGGATG
>CALKUW010000044.1 GCA_937996585.1 uncultured Flavobacteriales bacterium | reverse complement strand
CGCATCAGTGTCTGATTGAGGAGCGACCGCGTGACGGAGACAGCCTTGCTCTCCTCCACCTACCGCTCAGGATGGCCGCGGCTACCACTGCCAGCAGCAACGACGGCGGGAGCTGCGCGGCGCGTACTGGCGTGGGTCCCGTCGCGACAACAAGGGGGGAACCGGTGTAGCGCCGCACCAGCACCGCAACTCCGCTGGTGGTGCCGCCCGGGTAGATGACTACGTTGTCCACGCGGCCGTAGTAGTCTCCGGGGTCCACCTGGCCGTTGCTGTTGAAGTCCTGCCACGCGAAGACGGACCGCGTACCGCTCTGGGCATAGGTAGCTATCTAGCCACCGGGGGCCGGTGGCAGAGCACCTGGGACCGGATCAGCCGACAGCAGTTGTCCCCTTACCCCGAGTGGCCCAGCCGAACGGATCTCGATTCGGACACGTGCGATCGTGCCCGAGGGGATGGAGGCGGCGGGCTCGTTGATCAGTTCGATGACCACCCGGTCCTCCGTCTCTGCGACCCAGCGGACGAACGGGACGTGTCCGGACTGTCTGAGCCTTGCTACCAGCTCGACCTGCTGGTCTGGTTGCAGCGGTGGGGTGGGCCGAGGCTTTCTGGAAGGGTCGCCGCGCAACCTGCCGTTGTGGAACTCTAGGTACCATCGCGAGGTCTCGCGCCGGAGGACTCCCCAGAAATCGACGTTACGCCCCGCTGGCGGCATCCAGTCGAAGGCGCTGCCCAGTACCCTGATCCGGTGGGATTCCTCTTCCAGTACGCCGCGGACCAGCCGTTCGAAGGGTCCGTCTGGCCGCCAAGTGCCTGAGACCAGCAGGCGGGCCCCCTCCCCCCACTTCTCCTCCCGGCCTGCCAGGTCCCTGACGGCGACGCGGGTGTAGACGGGTGGGCCGGTTGCCAAGCAGGCCAGCAGCAGTAGCACGGCGAGTGTCCGGGTCACCTGATGATCAGCCCTGCATATGGTTTGGATGTCCCCGCGGTAATGGTAACACGGACCTGGCTTCCACCCGGTTGTGCGCGGATGAATCGCCAGTTCATGGGCGTCGTGGGCTGAGTCCCCGGGCTGAGGAAGTACAGCGACCCAGCGAGGGAGACGTCAATCGACGTGTACCGCCACCTTGGGTCGGAGATGTTGAGGCGTTCTGACGAGTTCACGATGGCTATGGCGATGCTGGCGAAGGTGCGGCCATACGGCTCCCCGCTGATGTTTTCCGTGCCCGACGGGGCGTCCAGGGTACTGTTGATAATGCGGCTGAGTGCATCAGAGCCGAACCGGTCGAGCAAGTAGCGCGACATCAGGTAGGCGCCACCGTAGTAGCTGCGGATGTCAGCGGTGCCTTGTCCCCACCTGAGGAGGGATACGCGGTGGGCCTCCCGGAGGAAACTGCGCACGAAGGCCAGCGGGGTGCCATCGCCGTTGTACCCGTAGCCTGCGACGTCCTCCATCGCCATGGCCAGGCCCTCGGTAAAGTATGGTGGGTCGAAGGCCGTTCTGTGCACGAAAACCCTGCGGCTGTAGTGGACCAGGTGGGCGAGCTCGTGGGCCACGGTCGACAGCATCCACGATCGTGAAGCGTACCTGCTGTTCAGGTAGAGCATGTTGGCCTCATTGCTGTGAAGGTTCAAGGAGCGCACCGTGTCAGCATCGGGGTACAGGTCCACGGGGAAGAAGAAGCCTGCGATGTTGGGGTCGATATGGTCGACCCTCCTAGTGAACAGGTAGATGACCTGGCCGGTGCCGTCGGGATTGTATTGGTTGACGGGAAGGCCGAGATTCTGCGTGATTCGGCCCCACGACTGGTCTGCTGCTGCCAAAAGCTGTTGTGCGACGTCGGCCGGGACGTCTCTCAGATAGTCGTTGTCGACGAAGATGGCGGATCGCTGGCTGGTGGCCACGGCGGTGGCAGTGATCTGGACCTGGTTCGAGGCATTGCAGATCGAAAGGCTCTGATAGCAGACCCAGAACTGCCGCGTCTGCCCGTCCGAGTAGGATGGGGTTGGGGTGTGACGGTTGGTCCTGAGCGGCTGCCGGGCGATCCGATATGCGAACAGCAGGGCCTCAGTTTCCTGAGCAGAGGCGGGCCTGTCTGAGAGGTGAGGGGCTCTGCGGGGGCCCGCGCTCCAGGGGGTGCCGGGTGGTTGGGAGGTGGGTTGAGGGTAAACGGAGTCGATGGACACGGTGTAGTCGCGGGTGTTCTCGGGGAAGTTCTCCATATCAATGCCGGCCACGTAAGCTGCGCTCCCCGGGGAGCTAGTGGAGAACGTGTTGCCGGTGTACTGTGAGGGGTCTACGGTTTGAACCGGGGATGGCGGTGGAGTCGGCGTCGGAGCCGTCGCCAGCCCTCCACCGCCGCAGGCGGCGAGCAGCAGGGCCAGCGTGATCGCAGATAGGGGCCGCAGATGGGTTGCTCGGAACATGGTCCCTCCCACCCAAGATATACCGGAGTATAAGCATGCCCGTCGTACGATAATCTGTCAAGAAATCTGAGCCTCAGCGCGCTCTTCCCCTTGCCATAGCCAGCGCGCGCCTTAGGTCCTGGGTGGGCTCG
>CALKUW010000043.1 GCA_937996585.1 uncultured Flavobacteriales bacterium | reverse complement strand
AGGTGATCGCGGATCAGCTCTGCGATGTAGTCCGTCTGGATGCCTTCGATGTGGTTGGTTGCAGAGGAGTCCCCGGTCTCTACGGTGACCACACGGCCATCGACCTCGGCCACATACTTGGTGCCGTAGTTGCCCTGCTTGACGAAGATCAGCGCCTCGTAGCCCCGGTCAGCCGTTGTGGATGAGTCCATCTTCGGCTGCACCGCCTTGTTGACGATGATGGTGGCGTCGGCAATCGTCAGGAACTCGATGTCCCCCAGGGGGTCAGTAGTGTCGAGGTAGCTGAAGTCAGCCGCCACGGCCACATCGCCGTTGATGTCGTAGACGGTCTGGAGCGAGCCGTCGTTCAGATCGAAGACCCGCAGGAACTCGTCCTGCACCGAGACCACATACCGCTCACCGGCGTCCCTGTTGATCGTGTGGTACGCCGTGGCCTCAGTGGTGGCCTGGGTCATCAGGCCCACATGCTCCGTCGGGGGGCGCTTGCGGAGCCCCTCGATCACAGTGCCGAGAGCGTTCTCTTGCACCTCGCACTGGGAGGCGAAGCGCCGGGTGGCCGGTTGCTGGCTGACGCCCCCGACCATGCTGTCGGTGCTGTGGGTGATCAGCGCCATCAGAAGCGAATCTTGCGGCTCACGCTCTCGCGACGAACCACGCGGTACACATCGTTGTTCCCGGTGAGGTAGTTGTGATCAGCAGTGTCACCCTCGGCGTCCTTGAGGTCCGTCAGGGCCTGGAACTCGTCCGCCAGCGTGAAGCTGTGCTGGGGGCCGTAGCCCACCACTCGGTCAGCAAAGACCCGCGCAGAGCGGATCATGATGAAGCGACGAGCCACCTCGGGGAGCAGGGTCCACTCGAGGTTGTAGATGATGTCCACGGTCACCTGAGCGGTGATGGCGTAGGTGTGGCCCTTGCGGTCGTAGAGGCGCGTGCCCCGCTGGACTAGATCGAGGTTGCTGTTGTGGCCAGCGGACCCATCGATCCGCAGCACGTTCTCAGCCAGCACGATCTCGTCGTTGACGGGCGTCAGCTTGACCTCGGTCTCGTAGTTGAAGGACCATCCCCGCGATAGCACCTCACGGCGCGTCTCTCGCAGGATGTTCTTGGCAATGGCGACTTCAGCCCCAGCGTCCAGGCTGTTGACGGGTTGGCTGCCGACAGCCGACAGCATCGTGTTGACGGCCTCGAGCTCGGTGGTGAAGTTGCTCATGCTCTAGTGGTGGGAGAGGCCGGAAGCCCACGAATGGACTCCCGGCCAGAAGCATCACACAGGACAGCCAGCGGCTGCCCCATGAACGTCAGGCAGTCTGCTTGATGTAGAAGCAGGCCTCGGGGCGGAGGTAGTTGTGCCCCATGGCGTACTTCGCGAGCAGCAGGTGCGAGAGGCGCTCGAGCTGGTACTCGGAAGCGACGGAGAGGTCCGCCATCTTCACGCAGCCCACGGCGCTCTTGTGGAACGCCAGCGCAGTGACGTTCGTCCAGTTGCCGTTGTAGCCGACGCCGGCACCGCCAAAGACATCGTTCTTGGCCCCGGAGTCCGTAGCGGCACTGAGGTCCGTGGTCGGCATGTTGTTCGTCTGAACAATGGTCATGCCCGCCACCTTCATGACGGAGCCGCCAGCAAAGTCGCCGTTGGCCGTCGAGAAGTCACGGTCCACAAGGTCCTTGTCTTGGACGAGCTTGTAGTACATCTGCGGACCCACGGCGAGGTAACGGTCCTCACGGGGAACGTCGTTGCTGTCGAAGGTCTCAGCAGCCGTGAACGCGGCCTCGATCAGGTTGTCAGCACTGGTCGCGCCACCCGTCTTGGTGACACCAGCGCCGTCAGCCGTCACACCGGGGATGTTGGCCGTGGCCAGCGAACCCGCGTACACCGAGGCAAGGATGTGCTCATCGGCCTCCTTGGCCAGCGCACGGGCGATGGCATCGGCGTAGGGGGAACGGTAGTCCCAGTGCGACTTCATCTGGTCGAGATCACCGACGAGAACGGAGCTCACCAACACATCGTCGATGAAGATCTCGCGCTCTGCGACCTTGATCTGGCTCAGGTAGGCGGCGCTGTCCGCGTCGGCGCCCGTGATCACGGACTCACCAGCGGTGTGCCACTTGGCGGCTGCCGTACCGATGACGGGCATGACCGCGCTCTTGCCGGTGCTGATCGTCCGCGAGGTGATCAGGGGCATGAACTTGTTGGACTCTTGGAACGTGGCCAGGATCTCCCCGGCGAACGTCTTCAGGAAGAGGGCGTTGTCATCGCCCGCGGCCAGGTTCTGACCCAGCCTCGAGATGTCGGATTCAGCCATTGCTGTTCTCCAGTGTCAGTTGTCAATCAGAAGTGGTTGTTGGTCCGTAGGACCCCGGTACTCCTGACACCTACTCCATCGCCTGGAGCAGCCGGTTGTCCGCCGAAGCGGGCCGGGACAGACATCGATGATCGATGTCAGGCGTTCTGTTGGTTACCCACCGGCTCACCGCGCATCCGGCGCTTGCCGTCGCGGAGGCGGTTGGTGGTGTAGGCACCGCCGGCAATGGAGGTGCCGATGGCTGCCAGTAGATCCACAAGCGGGCCACCGCCGAGGATGCCACCAGCGGCAGCCTTGGCAGTCATCTGCACGCGCTCGACCTCGGCCTTCACATGGTCCTCGAGGTCCTCCCACGCATCCGCCACCGTCTGGTTCCGCTCCTCGCGGATCTCATCGAGCTCCTCGTCCAGCTCCTCTGCCGTGATGGCGCCTTCGCTGTGGTCAGCGTAGGCCTCGAGGGTGGCCACCCGGTGGTTATCGAGGGCCTCGACAATGCGCCCTTCGGTCTCCGCGAGCTTCGCAGAGATGCAGGAGGGAAAGAGGGCGACGAGGAAGATGGGCCAGAGGCGGCGGACAGCGTTGAGCATTAGATGACGTTGGATCGGTTGAGCCTCGCCTGCACCTGAGCGCGGAAGGCGGGGTCGGTCTTGTATTGCTTGCTCCTCATGTCGGTCATGAGTTGGGCAACGGACTCGTAGGGCGCAGCGCCACCAGGGCCTGCCGGCTCGCTGGGCAGCAGGTTGGAGGGGCGCGGGTTGCCGGAGCCCTGGGAGTACATGGCCATCAGGCCTCGGACAGCCACGGTGGCCGTGGTGAGGTCTCCGCTCTCCACCTGCTCGTTGTAGGCGACGATCTCCTCGGGGCTCATGTTTTGCGCCGCCCAGGCCAGAGCCTCGCCGTAGGCCTCCTCGCCTCCCACCTGCGCGAAGATCTGGTTGACCTCTGCGGACTGGACGGCCTTCTGGCCCTCCATGAACGCCGTGACCAGATCCCGGCTGAGACCCATCTGCTCGAGCTGGGTGAAGCTCGCCTCAGACAGTTCGCCAGTGGTGTAGTACTCCTCGGCAAAGGGCTCGAGCGCCTGAGGACCGACGCCAACTTCAGGGACGCTCTCTTCAACCTCACTCTCACCTCGCTCCTGCTGGCCCATGCGTGCTTGCAGCTCCGCGTAAGCCTTGGCGAGATCCTCAGGCGACTCGAACTTCTCATCCAGCCACTCAGGGCGCGGGCCTGCTTCAGGCGCCGGCTGCTCCTGAGGTTCCACGGGAGGCGTCTGGTCCGTCGGGATGCTGACGGATCCGCTGGTCTCGACCGTGGCTTGCACGGGCTGCGCGTCGGGAGCGGTAGGTCCCGTCGGCGGCTCGCTGTTCATGGTTACGCTGTGGGTTTCACCCATGTCACTCTTGCTCCTGTTGTTGTGATGCTTGGGCCGCGAGCTTCATGGCGTCCGGGCCCAGTTGGTTGACCATCTGCGCCTGCATCATCTGCTGGCGCTCGGCCTCGATCTGCTCCTGCGACTTGATCAGCCCATCGGTGACCAGGCCTAGAGCAGTGGCGCGGCGAGCGAGGTAGTCGCCCATGTTCATGAACTGCGCCAGTACTTCGGGGCCCACCTGCTGCATGGCGCCAGCGATGAACTGGTCTAGCCTCATCAGGTCAGCCCCTCGCCCCAGCGCCTCGACTCCCGTCACGATGCTGGGGTGAACGATGTCCTTCGGCAGCTTCGGCAGCCGCCGCTCACGGGTCATGCGATCCATGATCAGGGTGACCAGCGGGAGCTGCATGCTGGCGCTCAGGGCCGCGTAGGACCCACTGAGCACCGACTCGAGCTCCTCGGAGAGCACGCGCCACTCGGTAGCCGTGACGCGCTCACCCTTGCGCTGGAGCCCAGTGGACATGAGGAAGGCCATGCCCAGGCGGTCGCGGATCTGGCCCGCTGCCTCGAAGGCGATCCGCATGTCGGCAGCCTTGTTGCCCATGGTCACCATGGACACGTCCTGCTCCCGACCTTCGCGGATGGCGCCGTTGGGGCTGTCGGCCAGCGTGCGGGCCCTGGTGGGGGACGCAGGGTCCACAAGCCAGAGGCACTTGGAGGCCATGGCTGCAGCCTCGACCAGGCCCTGCGAGAGGCCCTCGAGGGACTTGAGGTCACCGAGGTACTGGGTGGCGTAGCCGTAGGCGTAGCTCTCCCCGGTCACCTCGTCCATGCGGAGGGCCAGGTAGGGCAGCGTGTCCTCGGTGTACTCGCCCATGGTCGATTCGACCACCTGGCCAGCGACCTCCTGATAGACCTCGAACTTCTTGCCATCGAGGCGGTGGATGCAGGTGTAGACATCCACGGTGTCCTCGGGACCCTTGGCATCAGGGATCAGCGCCCGGATCTCCTCAGGCAGCACCGCCGGCGCGATCTGCTCCTTGAGCAGGATCTTCATCATGCGCCCGCTGGGGTCACGCTTGAGGACGTAGCGGTCCAGCTTGTAGACCCGCATGCCACCATCAGGCGGCAGGTACACCAGTGCGTTGCCCGCGATGACGAGCTGCTTGATGGCCTCGAACAGCGCAGGGCGGTAGCCCTCTGCCTCGACCTCGGCCATCACGGCCTGCTCGATCTTGTTGAGCGTGGTCTCGACCTCGGTGCGGACGGCAGGATCGCCGGTCACCTCGTCCAGCTTGTACGGGTCTACCTGTAGCTTGAAGAAAGGCGTGTTCGGCGGGAACAGCGCCATGAGCAGCTTGGAGCTCAGGGAGGCCACGGCCTGGGCACCGATCCCCTGGTAGGGCGTCGGGAGGTCAGTGGTGCCCTTGTAGCCCTGCTCCACCATCAGGTGGGGGATCGTGAGCGCAGCCACCGCTCGAGCGCGGTCGAGGTAGCTCTCGCGCTCCGCTGCGTACCGCTCGTAGGTGGACGCAGCCGATCCGTAGTCGTGCATCAGTACTTAAGGGGGATGCGGAGCCGGGACATCATCGAGGAGCTATCGCCCCCGAAGGCGGGCATGCGGGCCTTGAGTGCGTCAGAAGGCTGAAGCTGGGTTGCGGTCGGCTGGGGGGCCGGCGGCGCTGCGGCAGGGGGGCCCGGTGCCTTCGGCATCTTCGGCTTGCTGATACACATGGATCGGTGTCGATGTAGGCGGGGGCCACCTCTGTGCGTCGAGGTGGCCCCCTGAGGAAGAGGACAGACTTAGGTCTGGGACTCTCTGGTCTGCTGCTCGTACTCGGCTATGAGGAGCGCGACAACACTGCGTTGCCCGACGGCGTACCAGATCTGTCGGTCCCCAAGATCAAGGCTCGGGCATTCGTCGGGGAACAGCTCGTCTAACCGCTCAAGAAGGGGTTTTGGTACGGCAGGGAACTTGGACTCCGTAGGGGCATCGACCACGCGCTTGGTGGTGACTTTCACTCCCAGGTCTTCAGACTGCATCTGTGTCCTCCACCTTGTACCTCTCGATCAGCGTGAGCAGGTACTTCACATCTAGGTGGCCCGTCTGCGCGGCGATCCCTAGCAACTTGCAGAGATAGCCACTGGTGTGTCGGTCCATCGGGTTGGTGCTCTCTTTCAGCTCGTCGGCCAAGGCGCGTGCCCTGAGCACGGTGATCGTCTCGTCACTCAGGTCCATTCGCCACCTCCATTGAGCCCCGCTTTTGCATGTAGGCAGCCAGCAGGATCGAGTAGTTGATGATGTCTAGCAGGGCGTCGGTGGCGCTCTCGTTGTCCACCGCCAGCCGACCATCGCGCACAAAGGTCACCAGGCGGTTCAGCTTGTCACCCATGCGGACGAGGAAGCCGGCCTCAGTGCGGGCGAGGCCCATGAGCTCACAGGTCTCGAAGTTCCGCCAAGGGTTCAGGCCCTCGGCGCCAGCGTAGTCATGGTTCTTCTTGGCGCAGATCTGGTACGCCCGGTAGCAGAAGGCCAGATGGAACTCGAGCAGCTCCTCGACCGGGGTCTTCGGCTGGCCGTTGTCTACTTGTGCTTCTTCGGGTCCCACAGGGTCACCTCACAGGTGTTCTGGTCAAACAGGGCAGGGGTCAGGATCTTGGCCATGCGGGCCTGCAGGAGCGCCTCGGTCTCGTTCAGACCCTTGGCCTCAAACGCGCCGACAACCTCGTCCCAGGTGCCAGCCTCCAGCAGCTTCTCTGCGGTCTTCGGCCCACACCCAGGCAGGCCGGGGTAGCCGTCGGTGCTGTCTCCAGTCAGCGTCTGGAACAGGTGCTTCCGGCGGGCTGACTTGTAGGTGATCGTCTGGACACCCAGGTCAGGCTTCCCCGGCTTGTACAGCTTGCAGGGGATCGTCTCGAGATCCTTGTCATCGGACACCACGATCTTGGGCGAGGGCACGCTGTGGCTCTTGGCCAGCACACCCAGCACATCGTCGGCCTCGAGCGCCGGCCACTCGACAGACTCCCACTGGGTCTTGGCCCAGGAGCGGAGCTGGCGGAAGACCACAGGCTTGCGGCCCTTCTTCCGGGCTGCCTTGTAGCTGCTGTTCAGCGCGTGCCTGAAGGTCTTTCGCGCACTGAAGGCCAGGATGGTCCTGACGCTCCCCAGCAGTTCCTCGAGCTCCTCGATGTCACGCTGGAGATCCTCCTTGGCCTCCTTCAGGTCAGCGTGCAGCGACCAGATCTCATCGTCGGGGTCCCAGCAGATCTCCTTCTCGCACCGGATGGATGCCCGGTGGACGAGG
>CALKUW010000042.1 GCA_937996585.1 uncultured Flavobacteriales bacterium | reverse complement strand
CTTGCTGGACAGCCTGCCGGACGGAACCCAGCTGGACGAAGTGCGGAGCCTGTGGGCCAAGCGCAACAACTACTCCCGGACCCATGTCCTCAATGCGAGCTACGTCCTCGACAACCGCAAGGGCATCACCTTCCGCCTGCGGCACTACTGGAGCCGGGTCGAGAATGACCGGTTCTACTGGTTGGCTGATGACGGCCTGCTCGACCCCACGGAGGAGATCACCCTCACCGAAGAGGGCACTTCCATCTACGACATCAGCTACAATGCGTGGTCCATCGACTGCGTCTTCCGCTGGATTTTCGCTCCGGGGAGCGAACTGTCCATCGTCTGGAAGAACCTGCTGGAGAGCCAGGGCGACCTGTTGCCGGACACCTATGCGGACAACCTAGAGGACGTTCTCCGGACGCCCCACAGGAACAGCTTCTCCTTCAAGGCCATCTACTTCCTCGATTACGCGGATCTGACGGGGCGGCGCTGATTCAGCGCAGGGGCCAACGGAATGTCGTGTGGCCGATGTTGCCGGCCGCATCCACCGCCCAGACCTTGATCTCCCCCCCCGGCACGAGGATGTTGTCCTCAACGGGGTGCACCAGCTGCCCCTTTTCCCAACCGAAGCGCATCCAGCGGTCACCACAGCGGCCTTCCCAGCGTTGGATGCCCGAGAGCTCATCGGAAATGGTCAGCTTCAAGCGCCCGTCTTCCAGACGCGGCGCCCCCAGCAAGGGCGGTACCGTATCCGCCCGCACCTCGAACCGGCCGAACTCCTTGATCTTCGCCGTCATCCTCCCGTGTCGTTCGTCACCCACCCAGGTTCCCAGGACCTCTCCTTCATCATCCAATGCGCACAGGACAAGCGGATCGCCGCTCCCCGCCCATGCATCCGGAACGGGTACGCCCAGCGTGAAGGCGCTGCGCGTCAACCTGGCCTCCGACAGGACGGAGAATACGTCTGAAGAATCGTCGACCAACTCAATGGCCGCATCCCCATACAGGGATTGGGCCGGCAGCTCCACCGTGATCCGGCCTTTGGTGAGCCGATGGGCCTTGCGGTGGTCGAGGAGCGCCGGGACTGCGCCTGCGCTGTCGATCTCGAGGCTGTCACCAATCAATCGGACTTCCGCGCGGGAGGTGTTGCCGCTAAGGTCCATGACCACGACCTCGAGCCGTGCACTGTCGCCAGGCGCCAGCACCAGCGGTTCCATTCCGCCGGCCTTGCGGTAGATGTCCAGGCGGTTGCCCGGCAGGCGATGCAAGCGGTGCACCCGCGATTTGCGGTCCTGCCATGCCGCGATGTCCACATGGGCCGATACATCCTTGTTCGTGCTGAAATCCAGCGTATCCATGCGGTGGCTGTGCAGGAGCACGCTGTCGAGGTAGACATCGATGCCGTAGGGTCCGTGGGTGAAGGGCTCCCCGTCCAATCGGTCGAAGGCCTCAACCCCAAGGCGGAAAGGACCGGAAACCCGCACCTGATCGCCATAGGCCGGGCTCCATCGGAACCGCTCCTGAGCGCCCTCGACCATCGCGGGCGCTTCCGGCAGGAACCAGACACCGCGGAATTCGGGTGGAACATTGTCCTCGCTCATGCCATCGCCTATCAGGGTCCAATGCAGGGGATTGATCGGCCATTGGGTGCGCTGGTCCCGCACCTCGAAGTGCAGGTGGGGTCCGAAACTCCGGCCGGAATTGCCGCTCCATCCGATGGTGTCACCCGCTTCGAATGCGAAGGCCTTGCCAGGAGGCCCATCGAAGGCCCATGATTCCTCAGCGTACTGGGTGGATTTGAGCCACTGCTCGATGTCCGGATGGAAGGCTGAAAGGTGGGCGTAGACGGTGGTCAAACCCTCCCCATCCAGATAAAGCGCAAGACCATACCCCTTGTCGGATACCTTGACCCTGCTGATGCTTCCAGATTGTGCGGCGAGGACGGGAACCCCTTCAACTCCGCCAGTTCGGATGTCCATCCCGGTATGGAAATGCCCCGTTCGAATTTCACCGAAATTTCCGCTGAACTGCAGGGGAATCGCCAATGGGGAATGCAATGTGTCCTGCGCTCCCGCCTCAACACCCACGGCAAAAACAAGCCCCATCACAGCTCCAAATCCGGCCCACTTTCGATTCATTCCCGTTCCCATGTTCGCAAATTACCCCGGTGGCGTCTTCCCCTCGAAGCCCCTGATTAAATTTGAGTTCGTGGAAGAGAACCGGCATTCCGACGTCGCCCTGCTGGGCGAAGTGCTCGAAGACATCAAGAAGAGGACAACGGGCCTGATTGCAGAGCGCAATCGGCTGTTGGCGGAAAATGCCCGTCTGGTGGAACGCATCAGCGACCTCGAAACCTCCCTGGCCGAGTGTGCCCAGGAGAAAGCCGAGGCGGCCTCCATCCCCACCCCCATCACCCCTGTCCCCTCCAGCAATCCCGCCGTGGGAGAGCGCATTCGGGCCCTGGTCGAGGAAATCGACGCCTGCATTGCCCTGATGCCCATCACCCATGACCGGGCCACTGTCGAAGCCCTCTCCGCATGAACGAATCCTCCATACAGGTCACCATCGCCGGGCGCACCTATCCGCTGACCGTAGCGGAAGGTGAAGCCAAGAGCGTGCGTGATGCTGCAGGCAGGATCGATGAACTGGTGCAACGGTTCCAGCGCGATTACGGCGTATCGGACCGCCAGGACCTGATCGCCATGGCGGCACTTCAGTTGCTCAGCGACCAAGCAGGACATTCCCTTTCTGAAACGCCCGAACCCGCCGGTATTCCTGCGGAACTGTTCGACGGACTGGAAGAGGTACGGTCCCTGCTGGCCCAAGCGGGCGTCCAATCGGAGGAAGGACAGGGACCAACCCCCTGACCTCATGGAACCTACCCCATACATCATCGGTGCCCTCGCCGGCCTTATCGTCGGAGGCGGCATCGCTTACGCCATCCTCAATCGGGTTCTGCAATCCAAGGCTGAGCAAGTCTTGAAGGAAGCCGAGCAGAAAGGCGAAAACATCAAGGAGAAGAAGATCCTCCAGGCCAAGGAGAAGTTCCTCAAGCTCAAGGAAGAGCACGGCCGAGAGATCAAATCCCGCAACAGCAAGGTCCAGGCCCTCGAAGACAAACTGAAGAACGAGGAGCGCAACCTGAAGCGCGAAGAGCAGCAGCTGCAGGACAAGCGCAAGAGACTGAAGCGCGACGAGGAGACCCTGCAATCCCGCCTGAAGGCCAACGAAGCCAAGGGCAAGGAGCTGGAGAAAACACAGGCCCAGGCCGCGAAGCTGCTCTCTGAGGCCGCCGGCATGTCCGTGGACGCCGCCAAGGAGGAGCTCGTGGAGCAGATCCTGGGCGACGCCCGGGCCATGGCTGCCCAACAGGTGCAGGACATCCTGGACGATGCCCGCGCCAAGGCCAACCAGGATGCCAAGAAAGTGGTGATCCAGACCATCCAGCGGGTCGCCACGGAGCACGCCATCGAGAACAGCGTGTCGGTCTTCAACATTGGCAGCGATGACATCAAAGGGCGCATCATCGGCCGCGAAGGCCGCAACATCCGCGCCCTCGAGGCGGCCACCGGCGTGGAGTTCATCGTCGACGACACCCCGGAAGCCATCATCATCAGCTGCTTCGACCCGGTCCGCCGTGAGATCGCCCGCCTGAGCCTGCACCAACTGGTGAGCGACGGGCGCATCCACCCGGCCCGCATCGAGGAAGTCGTGGGCAAGACCACCCGGAAAATCGAGGAGGAAATCCTGCAGACGGGCAAGCGCACCGTCATCGACCTGGGCATCCCCAACATGTCGAATGCGCTCGTCCGCATGGTGGGCCGGATGAAGTACCGCTCTAGCTACGGACAGAACCTGCTGCAGCACAGCCGCGAGGTCGCCAACCTGTGCGCCACGATGGCCGCTGAACTCGGGCTCGACACCAAGGCGGCCAAGCGGGCCGGGTTGCTGCATGACATCGGCAAGGTCAGCGATGAGGAGAGCGAGTTGCCGCACGCCATCCTCGGGATGAAGCTCGCCGAGAAGGCAGGGGAACGGCCCGACGTGCTGAACGCCATCGGTGCCCACCACGACGAGATTGAGATGACCTCCCTCATCTCCCCCATCGTGCAGGTCTGCGACGCCATTTCAGGGGCCCGTCCCGGTGCGCGCCGCGAGGTGGTCGAGAGCTACATCCAACGCCTCAAGGACTTGGAGAACATCGCCCTGGAGCAGCCTGGTGTGACACAGAGCTATGCCATACAGGCCGGCCGCGAGCTGCGCGTCATGGTGGAGAGCGACCAGGTCAATGACGAGATGGCCGAGCAGATCAGCTTCAACATCTCGCAGCGCATCATGAACGAGATGACCTATCCCGGTCAGGTCAAAGTGACCGTGATCCGTGAGACCCGCGCCGTCAGCGTGGCCAAATGAGCACAGCCCAGGAAGGCCGCCTTGCCCGCTCCGTGAGCTGGCAGACCCTCAACGTAGGGTTCCAGGTGCTCTTCCAATTGGCTTTCATCAAGGCCCTCTCCATCTTCCTTTCCGAGGGTGAATGGGGCATCATGGGCATTGCCCTCGGGGTCATCGGCATCATTGAGATCTTCGCGCAACTCGGTGTGGGACCGTCCCTGATCCAACGGCAGGATTTGCGTGCCGACCAGATATCATCGGCCTTCTGGGTGTCCCTGTTGCTGGGGCTGGCCTTCGGACTCGCCACCTATGCCACTGCACCCGCCATCGCTAGTTTCTACCACCGGGAGGACCTCGTTTCCCTGCTCCGCCTGATTGCATTGAGCTTTCCCCTGGCCGGGCTGGCACTCGTCCCGCGTTCCCTGCTCATCCGCCGGATGGATTTCAGGAGCCTTTTCTGGTCCTCGCTGATCGCCATGCCCATCGGCAACGGCGTCATCGGCATTGTCGCGGCGTACAACGGTTGGGGGGTGTATGCTTATGCCGTGGCACTGCTCGCCCAGAATACCCTGCTCGGACTGAATTACTGGTGGCGCGCAGGTGTGCGCCTGCAAGCCCCCGACCTGAAGCCCGCCGTCGCCCTGTTCCGGTACGGCGCCTCCAGCACGGTCTTCAACTTCCTCAATTACGCCGCCTCCCGTTTGGACGTGCTCGTCCTCGGCCGGTTCCTGCCTGCGGATCGCAACGCAGACCAGGGCATCTATGACAGGTCGAATTACCTGATGACCCTGCCCATCACGCTGCTGGGCAAATTGTCGGACAGTGTGCTCTTCAGCAGCATGAGCGAAGTCCAGGATGCCCGGGAGAAGCTCAGGGGCATCTTCGTCGGCGGGCTGTATTTCACGGCTTGCCTCGTGTTGCCCGGTGTGGTGCTGCTCGAACTGTTCACCGAGGAAATCGTCCTCGCCCTGCTCGACGAGAAACTGCTGCCAACGGTGCCCATCGTCCGCATCCTTTACACCGCCGTCTTCCTCCGAAGCTGGATCAAGGTGTGCGACGCGACCGTGCGGGCCATGGACATGATCGCCCCGGCTTCCATCATCAAGGCCGCGTTCTGCGGCGGGCTGGGCATTTCGGCCTACTTCGGCTACCTGCACGGTTTCGAGGTGCTCGCTTGGGGCGTGGTGCTGTCCACGCTGCTTCAGGCCGTGGCCATGCTCGCCCTCTGTGCGTCACGGCTTCATGTGAACCCCGGCACCCTTCTCAGTGCCATGCGGCCTGGACTCATCCTGGGTTTTGCCTGCTTTGCTGCCGCTTTCCCGGTGGCGTTCTGGCTGGAGGCACACTGGTTGGTTCGCCTCGGCGCGGGCATGGGAGCCGCTGCCGCGGGCACCTTGGGTTGGGCCCTGCTCGTCCCGAACTCCCTGCGCGAGGGGAACAATGACATCCTCGGACAATTGGCAAGACGCATCCCTGTGGCGGCCCTTCGGGAGCGGTGGATGCCCGGCGACGGCAACGAACACTGAGCACCATCCTATTTTTGCGGCCCCATGCCGCTCGGATTGCGCTTTTCCCCATACATGGTTGTCGTGACGCTGATGATCACCGGCAGCCTGCATGGCCAATCCCACCCTTTGGACTCGGTCCATGTATCGGGTTGGGTCTCCACCTGGACCGATTCATCGACCTCGGCTCCGGAGGTTCACCTCGAATGGGGTGCACGGGCCCTTCAGGCTGGCGACAGCCTGGAAGCGTGGGTGGGCAGTGAGCAGCACATCAACATCTGGGCCTTAGGGAACATGGGACAGCTCCAATTCTCTCATACGCTACCCCACTGGCAGGACTCGGTTTCTTTCGTTTTGTCTTCCGACACCGTGGGAGTGGTGATGGTCATGGGCGTTGACACCACAGCCGCCCAATGGATGACCGGCGAGAAGGGATGCTTCCCGACCCTTCCGGAATGGCAACTCGATCGCCAGCTGGAACGGGCCATGTCCGAACCATTCGAGTCATCGCGCTTCGCCTTTTTGATGCCCTGGCTCGAAAACCAGTGCTTGACAACGGTGCAGATCGAGCGGTGTGCATCCGCCTTCGATGACGAGGAAAGAAAATTGTTGCTGGTGCAGTCCACACCCTGCGCCAACCCCTCTGGATTTGAGGGCCTGCAATCGGTTTTTTCCTCCCAGCGCTACCGGGCGCATTTTTTGGAATGGGCCGTAAATCGACCTTGACCTGCACCGTGTCTATCCTGTTGGCAACTCCAATTTGACCGCTGATGAACGCAACCGGTGTTCCGGTTGTTTTGAATTTGAAATCGCATGATGATGTCCACGATGACCCAAGCCATCCACAACTTCTCGGCAGGCCCCTGCATCCTGCCGCCGTCCGTTCTCTCGCAAGCTTCCCAGGCGGTGCACGACCTGGATGGAATGGGACTGAGCCTGATTGAGATTTCCCACCGGAGCAAGGCGTTCGTCGACATCATGGAAGAGGCGCGCAGCCTGGTGCGCAGCGAACTCAACCTGCCGGGCCGCTACGAGGTGCTCTTCCTGCAGGGCGGGGCCAGCCTCGGGTTCCTGACGGCAGCCATGAACTTCATTCCCGAAGGAGGAAGCATGGACTATGCCGTAACCGGCACCTGGGCCAAGAAGGCCCTGAAGGAAGCCAAGCGGATCGGCGGTGCCCAAGCCCTGTCCTCCAGTGAGGAGACGGGCTTCGACCGGATTCCGGCATTGCCCTCCTCTTCTGCAGCCGACTTCGTGCACATCACCACGAACAATACCATCTACGGTACCCAATACGGCGCCGACCCCGTCATCGATACACCGATGGTGGCCGATATGAGCTCGGACATTTTCTCCCGTCCGGTGGACATCGAGAAGTATGCCTGCATCTATGCCGGCGCACAGAAGAACATGGGGCCGGCAGGCACCGTGCTGTACATCTACGACACCGAGCGGATCGGCAAGACCGGACGGGACATTCCCAGCTACCTGGACCTCGCTGTCCACGCCGACAAGGACAGCATGTTCAACACCCCTCCGGTATTCGCCGTCTACACGAGCATGCTCACACTGCGTTGGCTCAAGGACAATGGCGGTGTGGAAGGCGCCCGCGACCGCAACGCCGCCAAGGCCGCCTGCATCTACGGTGAAATTGACCGGAACCCCCTGTTCAATGGATTTGCCGACCCGGGATCGCGGAGTGTCATGAACGCCACCTTCACCGCTGCGGATGATGCCCACACTTCAGCATTCCTTGCCGCATGTGATGAAGCCGGCATCAGTGGCATCAAGGGCCACCGTTCCGTCGGAGGTTTCCGCGCCTCCATGTACAATGCACTGCCCCTGGCCAGTGTGGAGGTCCTCGTCGAAGTGATGCGCGAATTCGAGCGCACCCGCGGCTGAACTTCCCGACATACTGAAAACACCATTGACCCCGCTACCATGAAAGTGCTCGCCAACGACGGCATCTCAGACAAGGCCAAGTCCACCCTCGAATCCCAAGGCGTCATCGTCACCACGGACCACGTGGAGCAGGATCGCCTCATCGAAGTGCTCAACGCCGAAGGCTATGAAGGCCTGCTCGTGCGCAGCGCCACCAAGGTGCGTCAGGACCTCATCGACGCCTGCCCCGGACTGCGTTTCATCGGCCGCGGTGGTGTCGGCATGGACAATATCGATGTCCAATACGCGCGCGACAATGGCAAGGTGGTCTTCAACACTCCCGCCGCGAGTTCCCAGAGCGTGGCAGAGCTCGTCATGGCCCACCTGTTTGCCATGGCGCGTTCTCTGCACCGCAGCTACCAGGAGATGCCTGCGCGGGGCGCAGAGGACTTCAAGGTGCTGAAGAAGGCCTATGCCAAAGGGATTGAGCTGCGCGGCAAGACCCTCGGCGTCGTCGGTTTCGGACGCATCGGCTCCGCTGTGGCGCAGTATGCCCTCGGCTGTGGCATGAACGTCATCGGTGTGGACCGCGAAGGCACATCGCGGACGGTTTCGGTGCAGGTGCCCATCGGTGGCGGCCGAACGCATGACATTGACGTGGAGATTCCATTGGTCTCCATGAGTGAGATGCTGGCACAGGCGGACGCCGTGACCTTCCATGTTCCCGCCCAGGCCGACGGTTCCCCCGTATTGGATGCCGCAGGTGTGGCCGCCATGAAGCAGGGCGCCATGATCGTCAATACGGCCCGCGGGGGCACGGTGGACGAGGTAGCCGTGCGCGCGGCTGTTGAATCGGGTCACCTGCGCGGGGCCGCTCTGGACGTCTTCGTCGGCGAGCCCAAGCCGGACCCCACCCTGTTGAAGGTGGAAGGGCTCGCCCTCACCCCCCATATCGGGGCAGCCACCCTCGAAGCCCAGGACCGCATCGGCGACGAACTCGTCGAGCGCATCCTCGAGATGCGGTAAATCCCGCCGGTTCGGATACCTTTCGGGGCGCTCGATTCAATGACAACGAAGCCCGCCCCTTTGCTCCAGCCCTTCGCGGGTGTGTTGCCCCCGCCGGACAAGGCGCATCTCGTCGCCACACGGAGCTACCTGACCTACAGCGACTACGAGCTACAGGACAAGCTGTCCAGGAACCCCTTCAGCTATCTGCACGTCATCCACCCGGAGGGTGATGCGCGTGGCACCGATGGCATGCGGTCGATCCGGGCGGCCTACGAGATCTTCTTGGCCAAGGCATGGCTTCTCGCAGATACCGAGCCGACATATTACGTGCTCAGACAGACGGGGCCGCTCGGCACCTGCACGGGAATCATAGGGCTGGTTCCTACCGCCGCTGCGATGGCAGGCCGGATCAAGGTGCATGAATCCACCCTCTCCGACCGTGAGGCCCTGTTCGCCTCCTACCTCGGCGATGTGGGGCTCAATGCCGAGCCGACGCTGTTGGCCCATGTACCCGATGCCGCGATGGACGCCGCAGTGGCAGCCGTAGTGAACGGCCCCTTCGATTTCGATTTCACCACCGCCGATGGGGTGCGCCACACCTTGTGGCGCGCGCGCGGGACAAACCGGGAGGCCTTGGCGGAAGTCCTGGGCGGGATGGACGCATTGTACATCGCTGATGGACACCACCGGGTGGCCAGCAGCATCCGCATGGCACAAGCCCATCCCGAACACACCGCCTCACATGCCTTCATGGCAATCGCCGTGCCGGGCGACCAGCTCATTTTCCGGGGCTACCACCGTGTGCTGAAGGCGTTGTCGGCCCTACCCGACCTGGCTGAACGACTGTCCAGGATGCGCGCCTTGGATGGTGTCAGATGGGAAACCGCAGACGGCATCTTGACACCCGCTGCCGGACAGATTGCCCTTCGCGGTCTGGAAGAAGGCGTGATGGATATCCGGGAGGCCATGGAAGCGACGGGGCTGACCGCGGCCGAGTGGCTTCAAGAGGCCGTGCTCAGGCCCATTTTCGGCGTTCAGGAACCCCGCACCGATCGGCGGCTCGACTACATCGCGGGTGACCTGGAAATCACCGATCTTGACAAGGCCACGGCAGGTGCTGACCAGCTGTCCTTCATCATGCCCCCCATGACCTTTGAAGGGCTCAAGGCCGTTGCGGACGATGGACGACACCTTCCGCCCAAGAGCACCTGGATCGCACCCAAGTTGCGCAGTGGACTTACCCTCTTCGATTTCGGACCGGCATCCTGACCTTTGCGCCATGGAGGCGACAGAGATTGTACGGCAATGGCAGCAGGTTCGCGGAGCGGTCCCGTCCTCGGTGGAGGTCATTGCCGTGAGCAAGACCAAACCGGTAGATGCCGTGGAGGCTGCGTATGCCGCCGGAGCGCGCAGCTTCGGTGAAAACCGCGTCCAGGAACTGGTGGGCAAGCACGAAGTCCTGACCGCCCCTGAGGGTGGACGCTCCTCGGAGTTCGAGGGGTTGGTCTGGCACCAGATCGGCACGCTGCAGAAGAACAAGGTCAGGTACATCGCGCCCTTCGTGGGGCTGATCCACGCCGTCGATCAGCAGGGGCTCCTCGCGGAAATCGACAAGCGCGCCGCCCAATGCGGGCGCCAGGTACCGGTACTGCTGCAAATGCACATTGCCCAGGAATCCTCCAAATTCGGTCTGTCCCCTTCTGAACTTGAAGCGCTACTGAGCGCATTGGATGAAGGCGAATGGCCCCACGTGGAGGTCAAGGGCCTCATGGGCATGGCCACCTTCACGTCGGATGAACGTCAGGTCGCCCGGGAATTTGCGGGATTGCGATCGCTGTTCGAACAACACGGCTCCGACCGGGGATGGGATACGCTGTCCATGGGAATGAGCGGAGATTGGGGCATTGCCGTGGAAGAGGGCAGCACCATGGTACGGATCGGCAGCGCGATTTTCGGTTCGCGATGAAGGCCAATCCCGACATCGACCGCACCGCTTATGAACCGTGGTTCAAGGCCTGGCTTGTGTTGGCGCCCATGGTCGCGTGGGGAAGCTGGTTCATCGTGCGCAATGCCCGCATGCGGCTCGCCCAACTGCGTGCAGACAGCCTGGACGTACCCGAGCCCGAGGGCACGTGGGGCTACGCCGCTGCCTGCACCTTGGCCTTCACCTTGCTCATGGCCGTGATTGCGCGGGTCTGGGTGCAGGCAGCGAGGCGCACCAAGGAGGACACCTGAACGGATCAGACGGCCACCTTCATCAGGTTGCCCTGGAGGGCCGGACGGTCCAGCGCGAATCGCGCGAGGTCGATTTCCGGCTGGATTCCCAAGGCCAACTGGGCCAGGACGCGGCCCACAAGTGGGGAGAACTTGAACCCGTGGCCGCTGAAGCCCGCCCCAACGATGAGGCCCTCGTCCGTCCGATCGAGGATGAAATCGCGGTCCGCCGTGCCACTGTAGAAGCAGACATACCTCCGCACCACCTCGGCATCGGCGAGTTCCGGAAGGTGGTCAGCCAGGAACTTCCGTGCAGCGCGCTCGAATGCGGGCGTAACCTTGCGGTCATCTCCATCAGGGTGACCCACCGGTCCGGGGTGGTGATTGGCTACTTTGATGCGGCCATCCCGCGCCGTTGGAATGGCATAGAAGCCGCTTTCCATGTGGCTGAATACGGGGAGCTTCTCCAGTCGGGCACCCAGGGCGGATGCGTCGAAATAGACCAGTTCCTGCCGGGTCACCTCCATGGAGGCGTTCACGAAACGCCGCGTCCAGGCACCTGCCGTCAACACGACGGAATCGTAGGACCGAGCGCCTTCGGCATCCGTAACGGCCTTCGTCGCCACATCCATCGCTTCACCCCTGAAATTCGCCCCTTTGGACTTCAGCCAGACGTGCAGTGCATCGAGGATGATGTGCGGCTCGAGCACGCCCCCGAGGCGATCAACCGTGGCCGCGCCCGCCTTGAAACCAGGCCACTCGGCTGCCACGGCTCCTGCAGCGAGGCGGTCCGAAGGCAAACCCATGCGGCGCAACGTCTGCCAGCTTTCGAAGGCATGGCGGTCGCCCTGCTCTTCGAGCAACATCTTGCCGGTGGCTTGGAGCAGTGGGCGTTCCAAGGTGAGTTCCCAGTGCTTCCAGAGGCCGAAGCATCGCACGGCGTGGGCCACGAGCTCCTTGTCGGTCCCGTAGTGCACGCGGAAACTCCGCCCGGTGTCCACCGAGGCTCCCGGCCCCGTACCCATGGGATTCGGATCGTATACCGTGACCTCGGCACCGAGTTGGATCAGGTGGGCTGCCGTCATGGCCCCCATGATGCCACCGCCCACAACGGCAACATGGGTCTGGCGCACCGTCCGCCAGTGGGCCTGGCCTACCACGCCCGTCATGATGCGATGCGTTGTGCCCGGGCCGCTGCGGCCTGAACGGATTGCAACTCACGGCCGAGGAAGTCCGCAATGGCTCCCATGCCGGTTCTCTTCACCTCCGCACGCGCCTCGGCGGCGGCGTTGTAGTTCGTGTTGATGTTGACATCATAGAACTTCAGATTGCCCTCTGCATCGGGGGCGGCCTCCATGGCCGCCACCTCCATGCCGGAAGCCTTCAGGAAAGCGAGGCATTGCTTCAATTGCTCGGGCTTGTGGTCCTCCAGCACCTCGAACTGTGCGCGCCCATCGGCCGGGCAGTAGGCATTGCCGATCTGGCAGCCGTCCGCCGGACAGAGCTCGAATCCACCGCCCGCGTCGATGCTGACGGTGTAAACGTGTTCGCCCCCGACGAACTCGAGCCGCAATACGCGCCCGTCCGCCGGGCGGATGTACTCCTGGAGGATGACCGTTCCGTCAAGGGTGTAGTCTCCGAATTCGGCAATGACCGCCTCCAGTTCGTGGGTGTTCCTGATGAGCCGGACCCCTGTCCCCTTTCCACCGCGGTTGGGCTTGAGGATGAAGGGGCCGTCCCACTTCGCAGCGGCATCACGCAGGGCATCGATACCGGTCGCAGCCATACTGCGCGGCACGAGCAGTCCATACTGCTTCAGGGCAATGGTCTGTTCGATCTTGCTCACTTCGAGTCCGGTCGCGCGGCGGTTGTTGATGACCCGCCGTCCGTGGGCTTCAAGCCACGCCATCAATCCGCGGGTCGCCTCCCAGGCGTGGCGGTGGTCCCTTGTGTGGGAGCTCGCACTCATCCGGTTGTAGAACACGCCCTCGGGCGGTGCGGCCTCGAGGTCGATGGCGAGTTCATCTATGAACCACTCCTTGTAGGGCAGTCCCCGTGCGTCGAGTTCAGCACGCAGCGGAACAACCCAGGCGTCGTTTTCGTGAATGATGTGAATGGTCGGTTGGGCATCCCCGTTTCCACTTCGGAGGGGAGCTTGGCCACCCGCGTGGGGAGGCAGGATGGGGAGGATGGAAGTACTCATGGCGGCAGCTTTTTTGTTAGTTGGTTGTTGCATTTTCCGTCGGGTCGGTTGGGCTTTCGATGACGGTCGTTGGGGGATGGAATGACTTTTGTTGGTTCCGCTCTGCGGATGTGGGGTGGCTGGGGAGGACATTTCTGGACACGAAAAAGCCCGGCTTCAGGGCCGGGCGGAGTTGGAGGTCAAAAGGAGGGAATGCGTGGTATCAGATCATTCCCGGACATGACGACAACTTGCCCGAGGAGGTCGGACAACAACAACAGATGATGCAGCACGTGTCATGCATGGTGACATGAAGATAAGGCATAAAATTATATTATACCAAATCAGTGGGATTAATATGGGTCGACATCTACGATGACCCGAATGGGCCGGTACCGATCCACCTGCCGCATGGCCGCAATGTCTTCCTGCATGGCTGCCTTGACCTGTCCCGCATCGACGCTCCGCTCATACTTGAGCAGGATGTGCCGCTGATACTGATCGTTGATGCGGGCAATGCCCGGCTCCTCCGGACCGATGACCCTGCCACCGAACCGGCTGCGCAACCGTCCGGCCAGTGCCGCAGCCCCCTCCCTGGTAAGGTGGGGATCCCGGTGACGCAGTATCAGGCGGATGAGCCGCTGAACGGGCGGATAGCCGAAGGAATGGCGCTCCTGCATTTCGGCTTTGGCCATGGCTTCGGCATCGTGCGAGACCACGTGTCCGAAGACCCAATGCTCCGGGTCGAAAGTCTGGATGAGCACCTTTCCCTGTTCTCCCCTCCTGCCCGCGCGCCCGGCCACCTGGGTAAGCAACTGGAATGTGCGTTCCAACGCGCGGAAGTCCGGATAGTGCAACATGCGGTCGGCCTGCAGAATCCCAACCAGGCCCACGTGCTCGAAATCAAGCCCCTTGGTCACCATCTGTGTTCCAACCAGGACCTGTATCTCCCCGCGCTCGAACGCCCGGATGATCTTCTCGTGCCCGGTCCTACTCCGGGTCGTATCGAGGTCCATGCGCTGGACGGCGATGTCCGGAAACAGAGCGGCTACCTCCTCCTCGATCCGCTCCGTACCCAGCCCCTTGGCCTCTACCTCCTCGCTCCCACAGCGTGGGCACTGCTGGGGCTCGCCCTGACGGTATCCACAATAATGGCAGTGCAGATCACGCAGGAACTTGTGGTAGGTCAGGGTGACATCACAACGTTCGCAATCGGGCACCCATCCACAGGTCCGACACTGGTAGACAGGAGAAAAGCCCCGGCGATTCTGGAACAGGATGGCCTGCTTGCCCGAAGCCAGTGTGTCCCGCAGTGCATCGAGTAGTGCCTTGCTGAAATGGCCCTCCATGGCCCGCTGCTTGTGGGCCTTGCGCAAGTCGATCAACCCTACCTCGGGCAGGGACGTACCCCCGAAGCGCTCGCTCAGGCGAACATGTTCGGCACGTCCAGATTGCACGGCCCACCGCGCCTCCAATGACGGGGTGGCCGACCCCAGCACCACACGGGCTCCGTGCAGGTGGCCCAGCATGGCCGCCGCATCCCTGGCCTGGTAGCGCGGTGCAGGATCCTGCTGTTTGTAGCTGGCATCGTGCTCCTCATCCACCACGATCAAACCGAGGTTGGTGAAGGGCAGGAAAATGGCACTGCGCGCTCCGACCATCAGACGCCCCCTACCCTCTCGGGCCGCCACCCTCCGATAAGTTGAGGTGCGCTCCCGGGGACTGAACCGGCTGTGGTAGACTTCGAGCCGGTCACCGAAAAACCGGCGAAGGCGTACGATGAGCTGGGTCGTCAGGGCAATTTCCGGAACGAGGAAAAGGGCGTCCCGTCCAACGTCCAGAACCTCGTGGATGAGGTGGGTGTAGACCTCCGTCTTGCCGGAACCGGTGACCCCTTCGAGCAATACCAGGCCCGCTTCACCCAGCCCTTCCCGCGTGGAACGCAGGGCCTGCTGCTGGGCAGGGCTCAGCGCCGCCAGGGGCTCCACCTCCTCCTCGCTGGGGACTTCCCAAGGGGCCTGCTTGAAGGTGAAGACCAATCCCTTCTCCATCAATCGGCGAAACAGGGCAGTGGTAATGCCCTCCCTGCGCGTCAATTCCGCCATGGGAACGCCCCTTTGAGGAGAAGGCTGATCGAGCAGGGCCATCATGGCGCGCGACTGGGACGGTGCGCGGGCATCCAATTCGTCCAGGGCATCGGACAGCCAGCGCTCATCCTTGACCGCCCGCTCGGACAACCGCACCATGGAGACCGCCTTCCGCCGCGGTGCCGATTTCAATTCCTCCGTCGACAATACCCAACCGGCCTCGACCAATCGGTGCAAGACAGCGGCAGGATTGGCCACCCCGAGGAGCTGCCCGACCTCCTTGAAGGTCAGCGCTCCACGCAGGCGCAGGGCATCCACCACCTGAAAATCCCGATCATCCAGGGTGGTCTCGTCGAGGTCATCCGCATCCGGTGCCAACTCCAGCTTGGTCTCGGATGCCAACCGCATGCCCGATGGCAATGCGGCGAGGGCAACTTCTCCTGGACCGCAGCAATAGTGACCGGCCATCCAGTCCCAGAACCTGAGTGTTTGCTCCGAAATCAAAGGGGCTTCATCGAGCAGGGTCAGGTAATCGTCCGTCCGGTGGCCTGGAGCATCGGCGTGCACCCTGCGCACGATCGCCGTGTGCAGCCGCTTGCCGCGCAGGGGAACGACCACCCGGCAGCCGGGCTTGACGGATGCGGAATCCTCCTCCGGCACACCGTAGGTCAGCAGCCCGGGCAGGGCCAAAGGCAGGATGACATCGACGTACATCACGAAAGGCGAATGTACCCGAACCGCTCCCTTCCCGCTCAACTTGCACACACCGTTGAACCACACCTGCACATTTCGGTTTCCAAGACATGCACCATTTGAACGTTGGCGAAGCCGCACCGGCCTTTGAGGCCCTGGACCAGAATGACAAGACCCACCGTCTGGAGGACTACAGCGGAAAGAAGCTCGTCCTCTATTTCTATCCCAAGGACAACACACCCGGATGCACCAACCAAGCCTGCAGCCTCAGGGACGGCATGGCCGACCTCGAAAAGGCCGGCATCAAGGTGCTGGGCGTGAGCATCAACCACGCTGCGTCCCACCGGAAGTTCATCGACAAGTTCGAACTGCCCTTCGATCTGCTCGTGGATGAGGACCACGCCCTGCAGGACCTGTTCGGGGTGTGGGGACTGAAGAAATTCATGGGCCGCGAATACGACGGTACACACCGCACGACCTTCTGCATCGACGAGGCCGGAACCATTGCTGCCATCATCCGCAAACCCAAGGTCAAGGACCACGCCAAAGAGGTGCTGGCTGCCTTCGCCGGCGAAAGTTGAACAGCCGTTCACAAAAATGGAAGGCAACGTAAATCCCTTACGGACCGGTGCCTCTACTTTGCTATCGAATCACAGGAAAACAAGCGCAACATGGCTGCAGACAACAAGGACAAGCTGAAGGCACTCCAACTCACCCTCGACCGGATCGACAAGACTTACGGAAAGGGCACCGTCATGAAACTCGGCGATGAGGCCGTCGAAAAGGTGGACGCCATCTCATCCGGGTCCCTGTCACTCGACATTGCGCTCGGTGTAGGCGGTTTCCCCCGCGGGCGCGTTGTGGAGATTTATGGTCCGGAGAGCTCCGGTAAGACCACCCTCGCCACCCATGCCATCGCCGAAGCACAGAAGGCGGGTGGCATCTGTGCCTTCATCGATGCGGAGCATGCCTTCGACAAGTACTACGCCGAGAAGTTGGGCGTGGACACGGAGAACCTGCTCATTTCACAGCCCGACAACGGCGAGCAGGCGCTTGAAATCGCTGATAACCTCATCCGCTCCGGGGCCATCGACCTCATCGTCATCGACTCCGTGGCCGCCCTCACGCCGCGTGCCGAAATCGAGGGCGAGATGGGAGATTCCGCTGTCGGCCTGCAGGCACGTCTCATGTCCAAGGCGCTGCGCAAGCTGACCTCCACCATCAACAAGACGGGCTGCTGCTGTGTCTTCATCAACCAGCTCCGTGAGAAGATCGGTGTGATGTTCGGCAACCCCGAAACCACCACGGGCGGTAACGCCCTCAAGTTCTACTCCTCGGTCCGCATCGACATCCGTCGGAGCAGCCAGATCAAGGATGGGGATGTGGTGATGGGCAACCGCACCAAGGTGAAAATCGTCAAGAACAAGGTCGCACCGCCTTTCCGCCGGGCGGAATTCGACATCATGTACGGCAAGGGCATTTCCCGCGTCGGCGAAGTCATCGACCTCGGCGTGGACCTCGGCATCATCAAGAAGTCCGGTTCATGGTTCAGCTACGGTGAGACCCGGCTCGGCCAGGGCCGCGACGCGGTAAAGAACCTCCTCGAAGACAACATCGAGCTGATGGAGGAATTGGAGACCGGCATCAAGGCTGCTCTGAACGAGGACGTTACCGAAACCGACCAGGCGCCCGCGCTCGAAGAGGCTTGATGACGCGTTCCCGCGTGTTCTTGCCGACCGGCCTCGCCGTGCTGGCGATGTCGTGCGGCGCCCCTGATGCAGACCGTCAGGGTGTCGTGGCTCCCGTGACCGATTCATTGGCCTGGTTCAACGAATCGGTCATTGCCACACCCCAGTCGGCATCGGTCTATCTGGACCGGGGGCGTTACCACCTGCGCGCTGGAAACAACGGAGCCGCCATTGATGACTATGAGCGGGCCATGGCCATCGACTCCACCCTTGTAGACGACCGTCATGCGCTCGGTGAGCTGCGCTTCGGCATCCGGGATTTCGAGGGGGCCGTTCGCGAGTGGTCGGGCGTTCTTGCCACGGATGGTGAGCACGTTCCATCACTGCTCTCCCTTGCGCGCGTGGACCTGCTCCTGCGCTCCTATGATCCGGCACTGAAGAAGATCAACGATGCCTTGAGGTTGGACGACCGCCTCGACGAAGCTTACTTCCTGAAAGGGAGACTGTACATGGAGACCGGCGACACCCTGACCGCCGCAAGTTCGTTCCAGACGGTGGTCGAGGTGGCGCCGGAACGCTATGATGCCTACGTCCAGCTCGGTCTGCTCTACGCTGCCGCGCACGACGATCTGGCCATCGAATATTTCGAAACGGCGCGGTCGCTCAAGCCGAACAGCATCGAGGCGCTTTACGACCAGGCCATTTTCCTTCAGGAGCATGGCGATGCCGAGGGCGTGCGATATGCAGAGGCACTTTCGCTGTATGACCGTATTCTCGAGCTGGACACCGCGAATGCATCAGCGGCTTTCAACAAGGGATTCGTCCACCTGGAGTACCTGACACAGTACGACAGTGCTGCCCACTGGTTCGGTGAGGCCATTGCCCGCCTGCCTTACTACCATCAGGCCCACTTCAACAAGGGACTGGCGCTGGAGAGCATGGGGCGATTGCAAGAGGCACTGGACGCCTACAATGCCGCCTTGTCATTCGACCCGGCCTACACCCCTGCCGCCATCGCCAAAGGGAGGGTGCTCGAAGCCCTACGCTGACTCCACATCGTCATCCCGGTCAAGCCAACCTGACCTCCATGAACGAACAACGCCGGCCCCAAGGGAGCCGGCGTCATTTCGATTAAGGTTGGCGAAGGGTTACTTCACCTGGTCCACGACCGCCTTGAAGGCTGCCGGATGGTTGAGCGCGAGGTCGGCGAGGACCTTGCGGTTGAGGTCAATGTTGGCCTTAGAGCACTTGCCCATGAATTGGCTGTAGCTCATGCCGTGCTGGCGGGCTCCGGCGTTGATCCGCTGGATCCACAGTGAGCGGAATTGGCGCTTCTTGAGCTTGCGGCCCACGTAGGCGTAGAGGAGACCTTTCTCGACGGCGTTCTTGGCGACCGTCCAGACGTTCTTGCGGGCACCGTAGTACCCTTTGGCCATCTTCAGGATTTTCTTGCGGCGGGCCCGACTGGCCACTGCGTTGTTGGAACGAGGCATGGTATTTCAGTTTCGGCGGACAGCGTCCCGGTAGGGAACTTGAGGAGCTGGCAACCAGTTCAACGTTGTTCTTTCTCAGATGCCCAATTGGGTCTTGATGTTGGGCGTGTCAGCCTTGCTCACCAGACCGGTCTGGGTCAGGTTGCGCTTCTGCTTCGTGCCCTTCTTGGTCAGGATGTGCGACTTGAACGCGTGCTTGCGCTTCAGCTTGCCCGTGCCGGTCACGGTGAAACGCTTCTTCGCGCTGCTCTTGGTCTTCATCTTCGGCATGTCGTCCGTATGTGTCGGTTCGGGTGGCCCCTCACCAGGTTTTACTTCTTTGGTCTGAGCGTGATGAACATCCGCTTCCCCTCCAACTTCGGCATCAGTTCGACCGTGCCGACGTCCTCCAGCTCCTGCGCGAAACGCAGCAACAGGATCTCTCCCCTCTCCTTGAAGACAATGCTCCTTCCACGGAAGAAGACGTGTGCCTTCAATTTGTTTCCCTCCTCGAGGAACTTGCGGGCGTGCTTCACCTTGAAGTTGAAATCGTGGTCGTCCGTATTCGGTCCGAACCTGATTTCCTTCTGGGTGACCTTGGCCTGGTTGGCCTTGATTTCCTTCTGCTTCTTCTTCTGGTCGTACAGGAATTTCTGATAGTTCAGAATCCTGCAGACCGGAGGATCCGCTTTCGGGGAAATCTCCACAAGGTCCAGCTCCTGCTCCTCGGCCATGCTGAGTGCTTCCTCCAACTCGACAATGTCGGCGTCGCCGATGTTGTCTCCGACCAAACGCACTTTAGGAACGCGGATTTCCCGGTTCGTGCGGTGCGGATTCTTTTTGATCACGCGGGCAGGGCCCCTGGATCTTCTGCGTCGAATAGCGATGGTGCGCTCAGTTATGGGTGTTCAATCTTCTCTTCTCCACCGAGCATTTCCGCGACCTCCTGTTCAATTCGGTCGGCAAATGCTGCCGTGGTCATGCCTCCAACATCGCCTTCGCCCTGCTTCCGCACGGCCACGGTTCCGTTCTCGGCTTCGTCTCCTCCCACGATGAGCATGTACGGGATTTTGTCGAGCTCCGCTTCGCGGATCTTCTTCCCGACCTTTTCATTGCGGTCGTCAACGAGGGCGCGAATATCGCGATTTTCAAGGGATTTTGAAACCTCCCTTGCATAGTCGTTGAACTTGTCGCTCACCGGTAGGATCCGCGCCTGTTCCGGCGTGAGCCACAGCGGGAATTTCCCGGCACAATGCTCGATGAGGATGGCCACAAAACGCTCCATCGAGCCGAAAGGCGCACGGTGAATCATCACGGGGCGGTGCTTTTCATTGTCCGCTCCCACATATTCCAACTCGAACCGCTCTGGCAGGTTGTAGTCAATCTGAACCGTACCCAGCTGCCATTTGCGCCCGATGGCGTCGCGCACCATGAAGTCGAGTTTGGGCCCATAAAAGGCAGCTTCGCCCAATTCGGTGACAGTCTTCAGCCCCTTCTCCACGGCCACCTCGGCGATGGCCTTCTCGGCCTTGTCCCAGTTCTCGTCGCTGCCGATGTACTTGCCTGGATTCTCCGGATCGCGCAAACTGACCTGGGCAATGAAGTCCTGAAAGTCGAGCGTCTTGAAGATGTACAGCACGAGGTCGATGACCTTGCCGACCTCCTCCTTGACCTGGTCCACAGTGCAGAAGATGTGGGCGTCGTCCTGGGTGAATCCGCGGACACGGGTCAAGCCGTGCAACTCGCCGCTCTGTTCGTAACGGTAGACCGTGCCGAACTCGGCGAAGCGGACGGGCAGGTCCCGGTAGCTGCGCGGGCGCGACTTGAATACCTCGCAGTGGTGCGGGCAGTTCATCGGCTTGAGCAGGTACTCCTCGCCTTCCGCCGGTGTCTTGATCGGCTGAAAGCTGTCCTCACCGTACTTCTCGTAGTGGCCGCTGCAGACGTAGAGCTCCTTGTTGCCGATGTGCGGGGTGATGACGGCCTCGTAGCCCATCTTCCGCTGCGCCTCCTTCAGGAAGGACTCCAACCGCATCCGAAGATCGGCACCCTTGGGCAGCCACAGCGGCAGGCCCTGGCCCACCTTTTCGCTGAAGGTGAACAGGTCGAGCTCCTTGCCCAGCTTCCTGTGGTCGCGCAACCGCGCCTGTTCGAGCAGCTCCATGTGCTCGTCGAGCTGGGCCTTCTTCGGGAAGGCGATGCCGTAGATGCGGGTCAGCTGCTTCTGCGTCTCGTCTCCCTTCCAGTAGGCCCCGGCCACGGCAAGCAGTTTGACAGCCTTGATGAAACCGGTGTGCGGGATGTGCGGGCCACGACAGAGGTCGGTGAAGCCCCCTTGCGTGTAGAAGGTGATCGTGCCGTCCTCGAGGTTCTCGAGCAGGTCGAGTTTGTATTCGTCGCCCTTTTCCTTGAAGTAGGCGATGGCCTCGGACTTGGGTACGTCCCGGCGCACGTATTCGCTCTTCTCGCGTGCGAGCTCGAGCATCTTTTTCTCGACGGTGGGGAAATCCTTGTCGCTGAAGGTGTGTTCGCCGAAGTCGACGTCATAGTAGAACCCGCCCTCCACGGCCGGACCCACCCAGAACTTGACCCCCGAATACAGCGCTTCGAGGGCCTCCGCCATCAAGTGGGCTCCACTGTGCCACAGCGTACTCTGTGCGCCCTCACTGCCCCAAGTGAGCAGGTTGAGCTTCACATCCCCACCCAGCGGACGTTGGGCATCGCGCACCTCTCCGTCGACTTCCGCCGCCAGCACATTGCGGGCCAGTCCCTCGCTGATGTCGCGGGCAACGTCGAGCGCGGTGGCGTCATCTGCGGCCTGTCGGACGGAGCCATCGGGGAGGGTGATGTTGATCATGCCTGTGAGATTGGCGGCAAAGATAATCCTCCGCTGCGGGCGGGCGGAAGTTGCAATGAATGTCAAACCCCCGATCGGCATGGCCCATCCGCATACCAAAAGCCTGCCCGCCGGCATTGTTTCATTGAGACAGGGGAAAGTCCCCTTCCAAAACGCCCAACACCCCACCGCATGACCCGTTCAGCCACACTCAACCCCACCATCATCATGCAGCGTCTGCTCCTGCGCGCTTTGCTGCTTGTCCTGTTCACCTTCACTGCAGCCCAAGTGATGTGGTCGGCCCCACAGGACCTGCGGCAATTCGATGACTTCATCCACCATGTCCGGCAGGAAGCCGCAACCGGTGACGCGGAACGCATTTTCGATTGCTTCGCCCCCCTCGTCGTGGCGGAATCGGGTTGCGCGGCCGTCTCCGCTTCCGATGCCCTGTCCTATGATGCGCAGCGCTTCGGATGGAAGGTCTTGGGCCGCGATGTCGCGCGGTTCGCCGATGGGTTCGTCCTCGTCCATCCCGATGGCACGATGACCAACCTCCACGCGCGCGCCGCCGGTCGACAGCGCCTGCTCGAGGTCACGGGCAACCGCATCAAGTTGCGCCGCGAGGCCGGCGCCAAGGGTGAGGTCATCGCCATGCTTGACGAAGGCACCTTTCTCGGAAGCGAGGATCCAGCCCGGTGGAAGGTGGAACGCGACGGCATCGAATGGACCCCCGTCATCATCGAGGTCCCCAACATCGGCAAGGTCAAGGGGTATGTCGGAAGCGACTACGTGCGCAGCGTGAAGGGGCATGGCGACCTGAAGTTGACGGCGCAGTTCGACGGCGAGCGCTGGGCCCTGACCGGCTATGAGCGCACCCGTTCAGACCTGGAACTCAACTGCGCGCACCCCACGCCTTGAGGTGCCAGTGTACGGTGGCTTCGGCGCAATGCTCGCCGGAGGCATCGTACAGTGAGGAGGGCTGGACAATGCGCGCCACCCCTTCTTTTTCCAACACGCCGGTCAATCCCTGGATGGCCGGCGTGTTCCGTTGGGCCCGGACAGTACAATGCCCCTTGGGCTTCGCGGTGTAGTCGATTTCGAGCCGCGACATGATGATGCGGTAATCCCGCATCCCCACCTCCAGCAGGATGGAGGCGCCGGAGGCGAATTCAAGTGCCGTGGCGATGGCGCAGGCATGCATCCCGCCGAGGTGGTTGTAGTTGGACCTGCGGCTGGGCAGCGCCACTTCAACGTGCTCCGGCGTCACGGATGCGATGCGGATACGGTGGGGTCTATTGAATGGCAAAGCGATGCGCATCAACCGGTCCATGGCCCTCGGATTTCCATTCCGGGCTTGCTCCAGCGCGCGCCCGGCACGCTTGGCCAATGCCGCGTTCATGGTTGCGCGGTTTCAGACGTCACCCCTGCCCGCTCCAGGACGCCGGCGATGTCCGGACGGAAATACCCCGGTCCCTTCATCACCTTTCCGTCCTCACGGTAGATGGGCTTGCCGTCCGCTCCGAGCTTGGACATGTTGGACTCTTGAATGGTGCGGAAGACATCGGCGATGACGTCCTGCATGCCGTGGCTGATGATGGTGCCGCAGAGGATGTATAGCATATCACCCAGGGCGTCGGCGATTTCCACCATGTCGCCGTCCTTGGCCGCCTCGAGGTATTCATCGTTCTCCTCCGCCATCAGGCGGTGGCGTAAGGCGATGATGTCGGGCGACAAGGAGGCTTTCGGAGCCTGTTCCATGGGCAACCCGAAGGTTTCCTGGAACAACGCCACCGATGAAATGCATTCGTTGAGGGTCATGCCCACAAGTTGGGTCAACATCTTTTAACCGGCACCCTGGAATGCCCCCCTAGCCCCCCTTGTATTTTTGAACAATCCGAATGATGGTTTGCCCACATGCGCAGGTCTTCGGTCTCTAGTGAACATCATGGAAAACACATCCATTCCTTCCGAAGTGGCCGTGAACGGCAACGGCACCCCGGGCAGTCCCGACATCCAGGCGCTCACGGAGCGCATCCGACTCGCCAGCGGCTTTGTCGATCAACTCCGGCACGAGGTCGGCAAGGCCCTCATCGGACAGCGCAACATGGTGGATACGCTGCTGACCGGCCTCCTCGCCGATGGCCATGTGCTCCTCGAGGGTGTCCCGGGCCTGGCCAAGACGCTCGCCATCCAGACCTTGAGCCGGGCGGTGGCCGTAGACTTCAGCCGCATCCAGTTCACACCGGACCTGCTTCCCGCCGACGTGGTCGGAACGATGATCTACAACCAGAAGCAGGAACAGTTCACGGTCAGCAAGGGTCCGATCTTTGCCCACTTCGTCCTCGCTGATGAGATCAACCGGGCCCCGGCCAAGGTGCAGAGCGCCCTGCTCGAGGCCATGCAGGAGCGCCAGGTGACCATCGGTTCGGAGACGTTCCAACTCCCGCAGCCCTTCCTGGTACTCGCCACCCAGAATCCGGTCGAGCAAGAGGGCACCTACCCCCTTCCCGAAGCCCAGGTGGACCGCTTCCTGCTCAAGGCCGTCATCGATTACCCGACCTCGGACGAGGAGCAGCTGATCCTCCGGAACCAGGTTTCCGCAGGTGACAAGGCCCAGGTTCAGCCCGTCGTCCAGCCCAAGGACATCCTCGAAGCAAGGAAGCTCGTGCGTGAGGTCTACATGGACGAGAAGATCGAACGCTACATCGTGAACCTCGTGCAGGCCACGCGCAAGCCTGAAAATCATGGGATGGGCCACCTTGGGCCACTCATCGGTTTCGGCGCCTCACCCCGCGCGACCATCGGTCTGGCCATCGCCGCCAAGGCGCGTGCCTTCATGGCGCACCGCGGCTATGTCATTCCGGAGGACGTCAGGGCGGTCGCCATGGATGTGCTGCGGCACCGCATCGGTCTCACCTTCGAGGCCGAGGCGGAAGAAATCCGCCAGGAGCAGATCGTCACCGAGATCCTCGACCAGGTCCAGGTCCCCTGAACATGGAAGCCTCGGAACTGATCCGACGCGTGAGGCGGGTGGAATTGCGCGCCCGCGGATTGAGCAACCAGATATTCTCGGGAGAATACCACAGTGCCTTCAAAGGGCGCGGTATGGCCTTCAGCGAGAACCGTGCCTACCAGCACGGTGACGAAATCCGGACCATCGACTGGAACGTGACGGCGCGCATGCGCACGCCCTACGTCAAGGTGTTCGAGGAAGAACGGGAGCTCACCGCCATGCTGCTCATCGACGTCAGCGCATCGGGTGTGCTCGGAAGCCGCATGCGCTCCAAGCGGGAGCTGGCGGCCGAACTCGCTGCCGTCCTGGCCTTTTCCGCCGGTCAGAACAACGACAAGATCGGCGCGCTGCTCTTCAGCGACCGGGTGGAACGCTTCATTCCGCCCAAGAAGGGCCGAAGTCACATTTTGCGCATCGTCCGTGAGGTCATCGACCTCGAGCCCCAGGGCCAGGGCACCAACATCAATTTGGCCCTGGAGCATTTCGGCCGCGTCATGAAGAAGCGGACCATCGCTTTCCTGATCAGCGACCTCCAGGATGCGGGCTTCTCCGAAACGCTCAAGCGCACCGCCCGAAAGCACGACCTCGTGGCACTGCAACTCGTGGATGACATCGAGCGCAAGGCCGCTCGTCTGGGCTGGATTGCCACTTCAGACCCCGAATCCGGCGCTGCAGCCTTTGTCGACTCTTCGAGTACGCGATGGCGCAAGCGGTTCGAAGCGGCCTCAAGCCGTTACCAATCCGAGCTGGAGGACCTGATGAAGCGTTCGGGCGTGGACCACACCGTTCTGAACACCGGCCAACCCTACGTCCAACCCCTCATGCAGTTGTTCGACCGCCGTGGTTGATGCCCGTGCCATAGCCATTGCTTTTGCCCTGGCGGTTTCACCCGTTCTGGCACAAACCGAAGCACGGTTCGACCTCGTCGTGTCCAGCGACAGCATAGGCGTAGGCGAACCCCTCGTTCTGGAACTGGTTTCCGACGAACCTTTGGAAGGCGGTCGGCGTTGGAATTGGCCCGAGCTCGCCATCGGCGACTCCCTGCCGCAAGGGTGGGAGATTGTCGGCGCAGCGCCGCTGGACAGCAGCGCCTCGCCTGTTCTCGAAGCAGGACTCCGACGCGTTCAGCGCATCACAGTCATGGCTTGGGATACGGGCGTCAAGGTCATTGAGCCCCTCGTCCTGACCGATTCCGCCAACGCCCCCACGCCCACCCGTGCCATGCTGGTGGAAGTCGGCCTCATTCCCCTGGGCGAGAATGCCGTCCCCAAGCCCATGCAGGGGTTCAAGGCCTACCAATGGAGCTGGTGGGAACGCCTCCGCAGTGTGCTGCCTTGGATTATGGGTGGGGTCGGCCTGCTGCTGATGGCCCTTTGGCTGTATCGCAAGCTGTCCGGCCGGCAGGTGGAAGAAGGCATCGCGCCCACCGTGGAAGCCCCTGAAGTGCCGGCCCATGTGACGGCACTCGCCATGCTCCGGAAACTCGAAGCCGAGGCGCCTTGGCAACAGGGGGATGGAAAGGAAACCCAGTCCATCGTGTCCGAAGCGGTTCGGCTGCACCTGCAGGGCACTTTCCATGTCAAGGCGCTCGAGCGCACAACGGACGAACTGGCGCGTTCCCTGCGCCAAGCCCCTGTGCGCGGGTTGGATGCAGAACAGGTGGACTGGATGGTCGCCCTGCTCCAGCGGTCCGACCTGGTCAAATTCGCAAAGCAGGGCATGGATGGCGATGCCCACCTCCGGGTTGTCAAAGAGAGCATCGCATGGATCGAAGGTTCCATTCCCACGAGCCATGGTCCGCGCAACACCCCTTCACCCGAAAATGAAAACCATGGGTGACGCCTTCGGACAACAAGGTGCACGGCTGCGCCAGGGGTTTGCGCAAGCAGGAGCCTGGGTGCTGTTGTTCACTGTGCTGCAAATGGCCCAACTCCGGTTTGAATGGGGCCGCCCCCTGGCCCTCTGGTTGTGGACCGTGGTGGCCGCCTGGAGCCTTTGGCGCATCTGGCGCCCCATTGCATGGCCCGTTTTCCGCATCAACCTCCAGCACCTCGATCTGAAACCGCCCCGTCGCGACCAATGGCTCCCGCTGCTACCGGACACCTTGCGCACTGCAGGGCTGGGGATGATGGTGCTGGTCATCGCCCAACCACAGAGCGCATCCAGTGTCGAGAACATGACCCGAGAGGGGATTGACATCGTGATGGCCATGGATGTCTCGGCCAGCATGCTGAGCAAGGACTTTCGGCCCAATCGACTCGAAGCCGCCAAGGAGGTGGCCAGGGAATTCGTTTCAGACCGCCCATTCGACCGCGTCGGGGTGGTGGTCTATGAGGGCGAAAGCTTTACCCGCGTCCCCTTGACAACAGACCATCGGGTGGTCCTTGATGGATTGGCAGGCCTCGAGACGGGGATGGTGGAAGGAGGAACGGCCATCGGGATGGGATTAGCCACTGCCGTGAATCGGCTGCGCAAGAGCGAGGCCAAGAGCAAAATCGTCATCCTCATCACCGACGGCGAGAACAACCGCGGCCAGATTGAACCCCTGGACGCCGCTCAATTGGCCGCCCTCGAGGGCATCAGGGTCTATACGGTCGGGGTCGGGACGGTAGGCAAGGCAAAGAGCCCGGTGCGCAAGCGACCGGATGGCAGCTTCATCTACGACTGGGTGGAAGTCAACATTGACGAGGGCACCCTGAAGCGCATTGCGGACGAAACGGGCGGGCGCTACTTCAGGGCCACCAGCGGGGCCAAGTTGAAGGAGGTCTACGAGGAAATCGATACGCTCGAGAAGACCCGATTCAACGTCTTCCGCTACAACAAGCGCACAGAGGAGTTCCCCATTTTCGGATGGCTTTCCCTGTTCCTGCTTGGAGCCGAAGCCCTGTTCAGACATGTCATTTTCCGGAGTCTGCCATGAATGAACCCCGCAAATACAAGGTGTTCAGCCACGTCACGGGGCTCGTGCTGTTCGAATTGGTCTTCTGGGCCTTCATCGTCGCACTGTATTTCCTGGTGCGCTCGGCCGCACCGCAATTCGAATTGCACATGCCCGGTGCCTGGCCAGCCCTGTTGGTGGCCCCCATGGGTCTGCTGCTCTTCGCGCGTCATTACCTCTGGAAGCAGCGGCGCATGTCCAAGGCATTGGATGTTGCACTGATCGAGACCTTATGGCCCCAGGCCCGCCCGCGCCGATCGGTCTGGAAATTCCTTCTCTGGCGAACCGGGGTGGCCATTCTCGCCCTCGGCATGCTCGCCCCCAAGCTCGGTACACGCCTGAAGGAAGTCGAAGCCAAAGGCGTCGACATCATGGTGGCCTTGGATGTCAGCCGCTCCATGATGGCCGAAGACGTCGGAATGGCCCGACTGGACCTGGCCAAGCGAACCATTGAACGGATGGTTGGCCGCCTCGATGGAGACCGCGCCGGTCTGGTGGTCTTTGCGGGAGACGCCTACGTTCAGGCGCCCCTCACCCTCGACCTGGCCGCAGTCAAGCTCTTCCTCGACGCCATCGGTCCAGAAGCCATCCCGGTGCAGGGAACGGCCGTGGGATCGGCCATCGAGCTCTGCACATCCTCATTTGATGATGAAAGTCAAGCGAGCAGGATCATCCTCGTCCTGACGGATGGGGAGAACCACGAGGACGATGCCCTCGCCCGGGCCGATGAGGCGGCTGCAGGCGGCATCCAGGTCCATGCCATTGGTATGGCCAGCGAAGGAGGCGGCCCCATTCCGGTTTTTGACCGTTACGGGCGGCAAACCGGCTATAAGGAGGACGCCAGCGGCCAGCCAGTGGTCTCGACGCTCGATGAGCGGATGCTCGTTTCCATGGTCGAAGCCGGGGGCGGCACCTATGCGCGGGCCAATCAGGGCTTCGTGGACCTCGACCCTTTCCTGGACAGCATTGCCGACCTCGAAACGGGTGAAACCAACAAGGTGGCCTACACCGATTATGTCCATCACTTCCCCTGGTTCTTCCTGGTGGCATGGGCATTGCTTCTGGCGGAATCGTTGTGGCCACTTGCCCAACGGCGTTCAACCGCAGCCTTGGGCATCATGCTGGTTCTCATCCTTTGCAACGGAACCGCCCGTGCCCAATCGTACAAGGTTGGCGGCACGAAGGCGCAGGCCGTGGCCGGCACCGAGGCCATGGTGGACCGCGACTTCGCCAAGGCGGACAGCCTGTTCCAATCGGCTGAAGGATGGTCGGGTGCGGATCCCGGTCAATTGTCCCTGAACAGAGGATTGGCGCTGGCCGGCAAAGGTGAGGGCGAAGCCGCCATGAGGGCTTTTCAGCGCGCCGCATCCCAGGCCGAAGACCCGCGATTGAAATCGGATGCGTGGAGCAATGTGGGCGACGTACTGCTCGGCGGTCAGGACGTGGAAGGTGCCATAGGTGCATACAAGGAAGCGCTGCGGCTAGACCCGATGGATGCTGACACCCGCCACAACCTCAGTTTGGCGTTGTCGATGCGGCAGGAACAGCAACAGCAGGAACAGCAAAAGCAGGGAGACGACCAACAGGACGAGCAGAAGGAACAGCAACAGCAGGGAGACGAGCAACAGGACGAGCAGAAGGACCAGCAACAGCAGAACGACCAGCAAGAGGACGAACAACAGGACCAGCAACAGGACCAGCAGCAGCAGAACGACCAGCAAGGGGAAGGCGACCAGCAGCAGAACGACCAGCAGCAGGACCAACAACAAGATCAAGGCCAGGGTCAACAGGACAGCCCTGATCAAGGTGAACAGCAGGAAGGACGCATACACCCCGCAGATGCCGAGCGCATCCTTGACTTGCTTGAGCGCAACGAAGCCGCCCTTCGTGCCAAATTGCAGGCTCAGGAAAACGCCAAGCGCAACAAGGGCAAGAAGTCGAAAATCGAGAAGGACTGGTGATGTCGATGGAAACGAATCCACAGGTATTCCATGCGGGCGCATGCGCACGGCGCCGCATCCTGCTGCACTCGGGGGGATGGCTCCTCGCCATGCTCCTGAGCATCCCCATGGCGGGATGGAGCCAGGGCAGCGCCTCGCTGGTGGTGGACAGGAATCCCGTGGTGGCGGGACAGCCATTCCGGTTGACGTTCGAATTCCAGGATGCGAGCGTTCAATTCAAAACACCGCCCTCCATATCGGGCATCCGTTTCCTCAGCGGGCCTTCTACTTCCTCGAGCACCCAGATTGTCAACGGCGCCATGTCCTCGAAACGGGGGTACACCTATTCCGCCGTGGCTTCCAATGTCGGATTGCTCAGGATTCCCTCCTTGGAATTCAAATCCCGCCAGGGCCTGCTTCGGACGGAGGCGATCAATCTGCAAGTGGTGAAGGCCGGCAGTCAGGCGAGCCGCGCCAACTCCCCCTTCGAAGCCGTCATTGAAGTAGACAAGCGCTCTGTGCACATTGGAGAACCGGTGCGGGTGCAATTCAAGATTTACAACCGAATGGAGGCGGTGGATGTCCGGAATTACAGCTTCCCAGAATTGTCGGGAGTGTGGAAGGAAACCGTCGAGGGAGAGGATCCGCGTTGGGAGAACACCATCGTGGACGGCCGCAGGGTACAGGTCGCCACGGTGCGAACGGACATCCTCTACCCCACCCGCACCGGGACGCTGGAAATCGCCGGCTTCAACGTGGATGCCCAGCAACGGATCAACTTCTTCAATTCGAGGCCCGTCTCCGCGGATGCGCGGGCAGTCAACATTGAAGTGGCTCCGTTGCCCACCCCCATTCCGGCCACATCACTCGGCACGTTCCAGGATTTGACGATCAGCTGGCGCAAGGAGGGCGACGAACAACCGAAGGTCAATGAAGCGGTCAACCTCGTCCTGGAGTTTCGGGGCAAGGGCAACCTGCCCTTGATCGGGGCACCTGAGATGGATTGGCCCAAGGACCTGGAAGTATTCGATCCCGAAATCAAAGACAGGATCACCACGGATGTGCAGGGACAAAGGGGACGGCGAACACAGACCTACCTCGTGATTCCGCGGTCAGAGGGACGGTTCGAAATCCAACTGCCTGAACTGTCCTATTTCGACCACGCCCTGGACCGGTTCGTCACGTTGAACAGCCGCCCGATCGTGCTCGACGTGATGGGCAATGCCACTGCCGAGGGCCCGGCGTTCGGGTTCAACAGCAAGACCGATGTGACCATCCTGACCCGGGACATGCGTTTCATTCGAACGGAGACGGAATTGAAACCGAAAACGGTGCCGTTCTACGGCAGCCCTTTTCACATGTCACTCTGGGCCCTTCCACCTTTGCTCCTTCTGGCTGGCGGCGCCTGGCAGCGGAGGCGCGAGAAGGAGGCCTTGGACCCTGGTGTGGCGAGACGAAAGAAAGCCAAGACCGACCTGAAGCGCGCCTTGGCCGAGGCACGGTCCGGTTCAGGGTCGCTGGACGCTTTGGGCCATGCCGCACACGCCTTCCTTCAAGGCTGTTTGGACATTCCACTCAGTGATGCCGGAACGGAACGGTACCGTGCGGCGTTGGTTCCCTTGGGCGAAGAGACCGCCGCGGAATGGATTGACCTGTTGGCCACATTGGACAGGGGGCGATTCGCGCCCGGGGCGCCCGATGCGACGGAATGTGCCGCACAATTGGAACGACTGGCAAGCCATTTGGGGAAATCCACCCGCCGCCCAGGCGCGGGACCGGTGGGCAAGGGCATGGCCATCCTTCTCCTCGCCAGCGGAAGCGTCCATGCCGTGATGGCAGCCCCGGATGCCTCCGGAGCGCTGACCACCTTCCAGGAGGGCAATACCGCCTACCTCGAAGGCGACTTGGAAACGGCCATCCAGTACTACGAACAGGTGGCCTTGAGCTGGACTTCCTTCGAGCTCGAATACAACATGGGCGTGGCCGAATACAAGTCGGGGCGGATTGGGCCGAGCATCCTGCACTTCGAACGAGCACGGCGCATCCGCCCCAGCGACGACGACCTCCAGGCCAACCTGCTCTTGGCCCGATCCGCCGTAGTGGACCGCATCGAGGAAATGCCGGAAATCGCCCTTGCCCCGTTGTGGCGGGAACTCACGGCACAGCATCGTCTAGGTGCTTGGACCTGCGGTTCACTCATTGCATGGGCGCTGGCATGCATGCTCCTCCTGCTCAGGATGGGCATCCGGGATGTCTCAATACGCAGGCTGCTCGTCATCCTTTCGCCCACCATTGGTGCGGTGGCCATCGTGCTCGGGTTCATGAGTCGGGAAACCCACATGCGGAGCAAGGCCGACGATGGGGCCGTCATCATGGCGCCGCGAATCGAAGTAAAGAGCAGCCCATCCGAAGGGCCCGATGCCTCCGATCTGTTCATCCTGCATGAAGGCACCGTTGTCGAGGTGCTCGGCGAGCAGGGCAATTGGCTGCAGATCAGACTGGCCAATGGCAACACGGGGTGGGTTCAAGCCCCTGATTTGTCGGCTATATGACCGCCTTTGAACATTGACGGTCACAAAAGGTTTCGACTTTAAGCAACCACAGGCTGAATGCGTGGTTTTCTTTGCACACTGAAATGAACAGGACCGTTCTTTTTCTGACGCTTTTGTCAGGCCCGTGGCTCAGTGCTTTCGGGCAAAATGAGCACTTCGTTTGGCTGGGGGTTGATGCCGAGCCTTTGTCAACGGACAGCATCGATGCTGTTCCATACAGCGGAGAGCTGAATGAATTCGACGGGGGCTATGCCGTCGGAGACACCGTGGGTGACTTTCACCTGTGGTCCCTCGAAGGAGAAGAGTTCCTTCTCTCCAACGAGGTGGATCCGGAAAAGCCCACCATCATCCTCAACGGTTCGGCGACATGCGTCCGCTTCCAGAATGATTGGGATCCCGCTTTGTCGCCGGTCGTGGTGGAATGGGTTGCCAGTCACCTAGAAGATTTCAATTGGGTCCCGGTTTACGTGGCCGAAGCCCATGCGTTGGACTTGGAGAATTGCCCCTCCAATTGCCCCGCCTTCCCCATTGCAGGTCCCAATGGCGAATACCTCAATCAGCACCGCATCGTCCAGGACCGCATCGATGCCGCCCAGATGGTCATTGATGAAATGGGACCGGGTTCCGGCAACCAATGGCAATTCCCTTGGTCGGACATGCTGATTGATTCCCCGGACAACCTCATTTATTCGCACTTCTTCCTGCGTCCTGCCGGCATGGTGGTGATCGATTGCGATGGCATTGTTGTCGACAGGGGGGATTGGCTCGGTATCCACCTGTCGGACGAGGACAACCGGACCTTCCTCGAGGATCTGTTGGTAGCACCTACAAACTCGGAAGCCCAGTGTTTGCTGGTGGCAAATTCCGAGGCACCTTGCTCCGAAGATGCCCCTGACTCGGATGGCGATGGCACCTGCGATGCAGCTGAGTTGGAGCTCGGAACAGACCCGTTCAACCCATGCGATCTGGGCTCGGAGGGCCTGGAAGATTCGGATGCAGACGGCGCATGCGATGCGTTGGAAATCTATCTTGAGACGGACCCAACCAATCCCTGTGATCCATACAACGCCGATACGGATGGGGATGGATATTGCGACATTGAAGAGGAACTGATGGGGTCGAATCCCAACAACGCCTGTTCCCCAGCTTCCACGGACTCCGATGGTGACGGTTACTGTGACACGGAGGAGGTGGCAATTGGATCCGACCTGAACGACCCCTGCAGCCCCGACTTCTCGGACTCCGACATGGACGGCATCTGCAACAGTGCGGAAGTCGCCAATGGCTCAGATCCCAACAATACGTGTGACCCCTATGGAGAGGACACCGATGGAGACGGACTCTGCGACCAGATTGAGCTGGTCATCGGTTCTTCCGCCACGGACCCCTGCGCACCGTATGGCACGGATACTGACGGGGACGGCTTCTGCGATATTCTCGAGGACATTGAAGGATGGAATGCCCAGGATGCCTGCAACCCCGATGACCTCGATGTCGACGGCGATGGCTGGTGCAGCGGAATGGAAACTGCTTCGGGTTGGTCCGACCTCGACCCCTGCTCTCCCATCGGCACTGACACGGATGGAGACGGGCTCTGTGACATGGAGGAAATGGTCATGGGGTCCGATGCTGAGGACCCCTGCTCGCCGTATGCCCAGGACACCGATGGCGATGGGCTCTGCGACATGTTCGAAATTCTGAACGGCACATCGCCCTATGAGGCCGAGTCCGCCCTGTCGATTGGAAACCTGCAATCAGATGGGCTGCACGTGGTCTTCACCGAAGGTGGTTTCAGCGTGCAATGTGCGCAGTGCTTGGGATCGACCTATGCCGTCTACGATGCCACCGGCCGCTTGGTGGACGGGGGCACCGTTGCCGAATGGAATGGCATTGACCTCAACCAGGGGGTCTATGTGGTCAGCTTCACGCCCAGCGGGTTGAATGCCCGCGTCGCCATCGGGCAATAAGCCCTTCCAATTCAAGCCTGGAAGTGGCCCGTGACTGAGGCCGCTCAGTGTTGGTGCAGGTAATCTCCTGCCAATCCGAGTGCCTGCTCGGCAGCGGGCAGCACCTCCACCTTGAGGTACTCATGGTGATGCCCGTGATCGTGCTCCTCTTCCGATTCGGAACCGTGGTCATGGTCATGCTCCCCTTCACCTCCATGCTCACCAGCATCTGTGAAATAGACCTCGCACCGCACTTCCTGAAGGTGAAGGTTTCCATCCACGTAATACTCCAGCCGCAAGATCCCCTTGCTGCGCTCGTCGGTTCGCAGGATGACGTAGCTCCCTGCGGTCCAATGCCCGTCCACCTTGCATCCGAACCGACCGTCCTCGTAGAAACGGAGCCGCTTTTCCCCTTCGCCTTCAACGTCTATTACCCATTGACCGGTCAGCTGCTCGAGGAAAGAGACCCCGTGGTCCGGATGTGCAAAGACGCCAGCGGAAAGGTGCTCCTTTGAAGGACCCGCTGCATCAAATGCGAGGGGCGACATGGTGAACGCTACGACAGCCAGGCACAGGGAGAACGTCTGCATGCTCATGGTGCGAAGCTACGTCAGGCGCGGGTTGTAAATTGCTGCTCTGCAGGCCTGAGAAGGCCGGAAACCGAGAGACCCGATGACCGCATCCCTCATCCGCAACCGCGTCAGCCTCGCCCTTGCCGTGCTGACCATGGTTCCTTTTGTCAGCCAGGCCCAATTGGAGGGCAACACCAACGACAACCCTTTCCGTCAACTGTATGACGTCCTGCCCACGCCCAACAGTGTGCGCACGGCCAGCGGTGCCCCCGGACATGCCTACTGGCAGCAGCAGGTCGACTATGTCATGGATATCCGGCTCGACGACGGGACCCAGCGCATCGATGGCAAGGAGACCATCACCTACATCAACAACAGCCCGGACGAATTGCGCTACCTCTGGCTCCAGCTCGACCAGAACGTGCGTGACCTGGACAGCGACAGCCACATGATCCGCGAGGGCTTCATGGAGGACCGCATGACCTTCGACCGCGTAGCGGATCTGGAACCGGACTTCGATGGCGGATTCAAGATCGAGGCGGTCAAGGATGCCGGTGGCAAGGCCCTGGCCCACACCATCAACCAGACGATGATGCGGGTGGACCTCCCCAAACCCCTTGCGCCCGGCGGGAAATTCACCTTCCAGGTCGATTGGTGGTACAACATCAACGACCGCATGAAGGACGGCGGCCGCAGCGGCTACGAGTATTTCGAGGACGAGGACAATTACCTCTACACCATCGCCCAATTCTTCCCTCGCCTCTGTGCCTACTACGACCGCATGGGCTGGCAGAACAAGCAGTTCCTGGGCAGCGGCGAGTTCACGCTCGAGTTCGGTGATTACGATGTGAGCATCACGGTGCCGAGTGACCACGTGGTGGCCTCCACAGGTGTGCTGCAGAACCCCAAGGAAGTGCTGACCGCGGAGCAGCGCAGCCGCCTCGAGCAGGCCAAGGCCTCGGACAAGCCGGTACTCATCGTCACCGAGGAGGAAGCCCGGGAGAATGAGAAGACCAAGGAGAAGGGATTGGCCACCTGGCGGTTCAAGGCCGAGAATGTGCGCGACTTCGCATGGGCCTCCAGCCGGAAGTTCATCTGGGACGCCATGGCCGTCGAGCTGGAGAACAGCACGCCGCTGGCCATGAGCTACTATCCGAAGGAGGGCAATCCGCTCTGGGAGCAGTACAGCACGGAAGCCGTGGCCCAGACGCTACTGACCTACAGCGAATTCGCCTGTGAGTACCCCTACCCCGTCGCCATCAGCGTCCACACCAAGTGGATCGGTATGGAATACCCGATGATCTGCTTCAATGGCGGGCGGCCGGAGCCCGACGGCACCTACAGCGCCCGCACCAAGCACGGCATGATTTCCGTGATCATCCACGAGGTCGGTCACAACTTCTACCCGATGATCATCAATTCCGATGAGCGCCAGTGGACGTGGATGGACGAGGGCCTGAACACCTTCGTACAGTACCTCGCCGAAAAGGAGTTCGATCGGAACTACCCCACCCGCCGCGGACCGGCCCGAAAAATCACAGGCTACATGGGCGGAGACCCCAAGCGAATCTCCCCCATCATGACCAACTCGGAGAGCATCTTCCAGTTCGGCCCCAATGCCTATGGCAAGCCGGCCACCGCCCTCAACATCCTCCGGGAGACCGTCATGGGCCGGGAGCTCTTCGACTTCGCCTTCAAGGAGTACGGACGCCGTTGGGCCTTCAAGCGGCCGACTCCGGCTGACCTCTTCCGGACGATGGAGGACGCCTCCAGTGTGGACCTTGACTGGTTCTGGCGCGGGTGGTTCTACACCAACGATCACGTGGACCTCGCCCTGTCCGACATCCAGTGGTACCAGATCTCGACCGGTGACCCCGACGTCGAGAAGCCGCTGGCCAAGGCCGAGAAGGACGCCGAGCCCGTAGACATCGCCCTCGTCCGCGACGAGGAGTACATCCCCGAGAGCCGCCTCGAGGCCCGCCCGGAACTGAACGACCACTACACCACGGTCGACCCTTACGCCGTGATGGAGATCGAGCGCAGCGAATACCAGGACTACGTGGCGGCCCTCGACGAGGACGAGCTCGCCATGCTGTCCTCCGGCAAGCACTTCTACCAGCTCACCTTCGAGAACATCGGGGGACTGGTGATGCCGTTGGTCGTCGAATTCACCTACACCGACGGTACCACCGACGTGCGTCGCGTGCCGGCCGAAATCTGGCGCAAGGGCAGCAAGGAGGTCACCAAGGTCTTCGTGACCCCGAAGGAGGCCACGCGCATCGTGCTCGATCCGTTCCTGGAGCTCGCCGATACCGACCTGACGAACAATGCGTGGCCGCGCAACGTGCGTCCGACGCGCATCGACCTCTACAACAATGCTACCCGCGGATACAACCGCCAATCGCGGAACCCCATGCAGCGCGACCGGGACAACCAGGACTACATCGAGTCCCTCGACGACTGAAGACCCCAGGTTGGTGGTCGATCCGGGCCGCCCACATGGTCAGCGGACCACCAGCGACTTCCGCTGTGGTCCTTTGCCGCCATCCACGGTCAAGGCATACCGACCCGTTGCCAGGCCATCGAGGGGCAGTGTGAAGCTGCCCGTCGCCCGTCCTGCTCGAACCGGGCGCCCCATGGTGTCAAACAGGACCCAATCGCACGGACCTTCAATGCCATTGACACGCGTCCACCCCACCGCGGGATTCGGCGAAAGGCTCCATTCCAGCTGCACCTCATCGGCCACCCCGACCACGAGGGACAGCGTGTCGATGTCACTGAGGTCGATGATGTAGTCCTCGCCGATCTGTCTCAGAGCTCCGTAGACGCGGTACACATCGCCGGGCGTGGGGCCGTCGGCGTCCTCATTTTCTGAAGGGTCATCCTCATCCACCCCCAGGATGATTGCGGAGCCGGTGGCATCGGAGACCGTCCACATGCCCGAAGCGTCAGGAGCGGTCATCACGGTGACGGGGTCGAGCCGCACGCGCGTCCCTTCGAGGCTTTCGTCCATCATCTCCTCCACCGTCACCCCGACACCCGCTGCGGTAGCGTTCCAGAAATCGAAAAAGACGAAGGACGTGATGTCAACGAGTTGGGTGTTGCCGTCCTGCTCGATGATGGTACCGGTCAACTCCAGCACATCGCCGACTTCCGGCTGGCGCGGCTCACTCCACCATGGCGGATTGGGCTCGATGAGTACGTCAGGCCCCACACAATACAGTCCATTCCAGGCGCCGTAGTCGTCTTGGATGTACCATGTATCCCCTTGATAGACGGTGACCTTGCCTGAGACGGTCACTTCCTGCCCCTCGTAAGGGCTGACGTCCGCCTCGCCCTGCACTTCGGCGCAGGTCAGCGTTTGGGAGGACAAAGAGAATGGAAGAAGGAAAAAGCCCAGCAGCAGCAGGCCGGGAACCACGTGCTTGTTCATGTCTCCAAATAACGAAAAGGAGGCTTATGGGCTGCAGATGGCCCCGAAGGATCCCAACAGCAACAGGATGTCGGCCACCCCCACCTGACCATCTCCATTGATGTCCTCCACACAATCGGGATCCGGGATGCATTGCCCGAACGCATCGAGGACCGTTCCCGAACCGCATTGTACACCGGGGTAAATGCAGGTACCATCGTTCACCGTGATGGCCGGGTGGAAATTCAATGCCGCAGGATCCGTGCATCCGGCATACGTACAGGAGCCATCGTCGAATAGGGCATCCGTGCTGTAATTCAACGCTGCAGTGTAAGTGCAACCGCCCAGTAAAGAACAGGGGAGGCAAGCCCCGAAGCACGGAAAGAAGACCTCGCCGAATTCCGTGCCTACGATGTGGCCGCGCCACCCCGGCGCTCCTCCGGCACAGCCATCCGGCAGCCACTCAACCTCGGTCCCATTCACGAAACGGTACTCCACGAATTGCCCCTCGAGCGGATGGGTGACCGCCGTCCAGATGCCATTGAGGTTGTATTCCATCGGGACCAAGGTGCTGTCGGGATGGTTCCACTCGAGTTGGAGGCCGCCATTCGCCTCCGCTGACAACGACATGTCCACGCTGAAGGTGGTCAACACCTGGCCGGGCGGAGTCGTGCAGGGGGCACATTCCTCGAAGCACACGGCGGGAAGCACGCCGGTGTAGGGCATGACGGTCAGGCTGCGGTTCCACCCTCCGATCCCATTGGGAACACCGCAATCTTCCAGGTCGATTTCCTCCAAACCGCCCCAGGCGGCCCCATTGATGAACTTGTAGAGAATGGTCTCTCCCACGTCCAATGTCAGGGTTTGGGAATAAACGCCTCCACCCTCATCCATCATTGGCGTTCCGGCAGGGTCCCAGCCCTGGAAACTGCCGGCGACGTGCACCCCATCGGGGTGGGGTGTGAGGTCTCCGAGGTCAACCATCAGCGTGACCTGCTGGGCAGGATAACTGCATGGGGCGCATCCCCCGAAACACACGCGCTCCACTTCCACCGGGGTCGACCCGACCTGTGTCGTGCGTTCGAGCAGGCCCAGACCCTGGTCGCTTCCGCAGCCCTCCGGTACTTCCTCCACGTCAGCCGGCACCTGGCTGGATTGAAAGCGCCATTGGACCGTGCTGCCCTCCGGCACCTGCAGGGTCTTACTGAACCAGCCGGGCGCCCCATCGGCATCCATCTGGACCACCTGCTCGTCGCCACCGTCCACCCGGTAACGCAGATGCCCAAGCCCCAATGGCGCCGCGGGATACTGGTCCACGGAAACCGTGAGCGGCACCGTGCACGACCCCGCAGTCCCACCGGTGAGCCGAAGGACTGCGGTAGAACGTGGCCCCATCGACAGGGGCAGACTCCAGGGGCTGCCGACCGTGAGCGTGGCCTGCCCGAGGTCCGCCCCCGACCGCAGGTCGCTGATGCTGTAGGTGCCGTCGCAAAGGGCAGATGGCACAAGCACAACACTGCCCTGGGATGAGACGCTGAAGTTGTGGACCACCAGAACCCGCTGATCGCCGAGGGTCCGCAAACAGGCCACCACCTCTCCCGAGCCGGTATCCCACGTGATGGTTTCGCCCCGTTGCAGGGCGGGCTCCGCATTCCGCAGGTGAATGAACTCGCGGTAGGTGGACAACAAGGACGACGCGTCGCTGTCCTGGTCGGTCACATTGACCGCATCGACGTCCGGTTGCACCCCCGACCAGGGCGTTCCTGTGGTGAAGCCCCCCTGGAAACCCGCTTCCCACTGCATGGGCGTGCGCACGACAGGATGGGATCCCGCTCCTGTCATGCCGATTTCCTCACCATAGTACAGAAAAGGGGTTCCCGGCAACGTGAGCAGCACGGCAGCAGCCAACTTGGCTTTGTCTGCATCTCCACCGAGCTGGCTCATCACACGGTCTTGGTCATGGTTGGAGAGGAACGGAGCATAGGCCCCGGCCTGGTGGACGTCGAGCACATAGTCAAGGGCACCTCGGAAGGCCACCCCGTCACCCCCATTCACCGAGGAGATGATGCCTCCGGACAGGCCGAATTCAAAGCACATATCCTGATGGGGCGGACCGTATTGGGCAATGACGTCCGAGCCGGTCCAGGCCTCGCCGACACAGATGGCCTCAGGGTTCACGGCGAGGTAGTGGTTTCGGAAAGCCTCGAGGTACTCAAAGGTGCCCGGGTGGTTCTCATAGGTACCGCCCTCGTTGACCAGGTGCTTCACCGCATCGAACCGGAAACCATCCACCCCCATGGCGAGCCAATGGTCGACGATGTCATAGTGGTAATCCACCACCGCGGCATTCTGCACATTCCAGTCGGGCATACCGCTCCAGAAGAGGCCGTAATACCAGCCATTGCCGCCCCAATGCCAGTCACCGCCGGGATTGGTGTCCGACCAGACGTACCAGTCGCGGTAGGGGTCGGACGGTGAGGATGCAGAGGCGACGAAACGCGGATGCTGGTTGGAGCTGTGGTTGCCGACGAAATCGACGATGACCCGAATCCCGCGGGTGTGGCAAGCATCGAGCAGGTCCTGGAAGTCGGACAGGGTGCCGTATTCGGGGTTGACCGCGAAATAGTCCGTCACATCGTAACCATGGTAGGACGGAGAGGGATTGATGGGCATGAGCCAGATGCCGGTCACACCGAGGTCATCCGTGGTGGTGGAATCGCCATCGTTGAGGTAGTCCAGTTGGGACAGGATGCCCTGAAAGTCCCCTATGCCGTCTCCATCGCTGTCCTTGAAGGACCGAACGAAAATCTCGTAGAAAGTAGACTCTGCCTGCCAAGAGGACGGTGTGACTTGACCGCAAACAATTTGCATCGCTGAGGACAGCATGGCCAGCACAGCCACGCAAAACAAAGGGGGCAAACCTGTGGCACGCATCAGCCTTGAATTTACCTCTCCAACCGGCTTTCTACATTGCGTCCATGAAGTCACTTCCCGCCTTTCCTCCCTTGTTGGTTGCACTGGTACTGAACCTGCCAACGCTACACGGACAGGTCCCCATCATCCAATGGGAAACAGAAGCCTCCATCTCGGCTGCGGAACATGGGTACCTCAACCTACGCATGGAGCTCGACGCGGATGGCCACCCTGTCATCCTTCATGGCAAATCCGGCAGCAGCGGCGGGCTCTACTGCACCCGTTGGACGGGCAGCAGCTTCTCGAATCCTGTGGCGGTCACGGATGAAACGGGCCTCTTCATCAACGATCCTGAGGGGCCGCGTATGGCCATGCAGGGCAACAAGGTGGCTGTGGGCTACCAGATTTCAGGGCAGTGGGCGACCGGAGGAAGGGTCGTCATCTCCGAGGATGGCGGTACCACCTGGGGCGACCCCATATCCATCGCGCCGGAAGCCACGGAGGACCACTTCATGCCGGTGCCCGCCTTCGACGCGGAAGGCCATCCTTGGGTGGCGGTGAAATGGGGCGACGCACCGGCCCTCGAAGGCGTACTGTATTGGAATCCGACCACCGAGAGCTTCTCCCCTGCCGTCGATGCAGGCGCTGTATTCCCCGGAAATGCCGTCTGCGAATGCTGCGCCTCCATGCCCTTCATGCGGGAGGGCCAGCGCTACAACCTCGTGCGCAACAACAACGCGAATATCCGGGATTTCCACCTCGCCCGAACGGATGGCGCGGGCAACTGGTCCGAGTCACTCGACGTGGATGAAACGGATTGGAACATCAATTCCTGTCCGGCCTCGGAAGCGGAGGTCGCCCTTCTGGGTGACGGAAGCGTGGCCATGGTATACATGTCCGCTGCACAGGGTGGCGCCCGCACCTACTGGAGCACCGTGGATGCGGATGCATGGGAACTGACAGGGACGGACCGCATCGCACCAGACGTTGATGTCACGGAAAACAACCCCTCCATCGACGCAGATGGCGACTTCAGTGTGGTCGCCTGGGAACGCAGCGATGGAGGATATCAGGTCATGACGGCCGTGGGGTCGAATGACGCGGCCGGCATGGCACAGTGGTCCTCGCAGGCCTTTTCTGCCACCGAGGAACTGTCCGGACACAGCCGGCGCCCCGTCATCCGCATCGAAGGCAACACCGTGCACCTCGTCTTCCAACGGCCGTCCGACAACGCCATCCTTTACAAGCAAGGCACCATCACAACCTCCAGCACAGCTTCACTTGCAAAGCCTGACTGGAGCTGCAAGCCCTGTGTCGGTGGCTGGCAAATCACAGGCACATCAGCGCCCGTTGAGTGGCGCCTGTCCGACATGACGGGAAGACTGGTGGATGCCGGAACGTCCCAGGATGGGATGATCCGGTCCCAGCGAACGGGCGCGTTGATCCTTCAAGTGCGCACCCCCGAAGGCCAAAAGACCTTCAAGCTGGTGCGCTGAGGTTGTCGAGGGGCAATCTGCTCAGTCGACCCAGGCCACCTCGCCCGTAGCGACGTCATAGACGCCGCCGACGATGGCAATTTTGCCTTCCGCCTCCAAACCGGCCAGGATCGCGCTCTCCTTGCGCAATGCCGCCATCGTTTCCTTGACGTTCACCGTGGAGCAGCGGTCGAGGTTGGGCAGGCTGTCCTCCTCTCCAACTTCCGCCTTGGTGGCGGTAACGGCGGGTTGGATGCGCCCGAGCAAACCGGTCAGGTGGCCGTCTTCGAGGCCGGCCCATGCGCCCTTCACTGCGCCACACCGGGTGTGACCAAGCACGAGAATGGCTTTGCTTCCAGCATACTTGGTGGCATATTCAAGGCTGGCGATCAGGTCGGGAGAAGCCACATTGCCTGCGACGCGTGCGACGAAGAGGTCACCCGAGGCAGCGTCGAAGATGTGCTCCACCGGTGCCCGGCTGTCGATGCAGGAGAGCACGGCAGCATAAGGGTACTGGCCACCGGCGGCATCCTCTAGCAGGGCCGCCCGACTGCGTTGACTGGCATCGCCGGAAGTGCTGCGGCGGACACCGTCCTTGAGGAGGGCCACGGCGTCAGCGGGTGTGAGGGACTGTTGGAGCTCTGCGCCCATGGCGCCATCGAGGGAGAGATAACGGTCGATCATGGTGCAAAGCTCTTTATCAGTGTGGATTTAGAGGGATGAAAGGGCATGGGTTTTTCCCAAAGAATTCCATCGGTGACCACGAACGCCTACGAAGCTGACGAGTGTCATCCCCGCGATTGATGAAAGTCACGCCCGCTAGCGAAGGGTTGGTCCACCTTGTCAAACGCCGACTTGCTCACCCTTCTAAATTGCCCGTGCCATGACTTCCCAACCTCCTGCCCACGCGAAAATTCTTGCGCAGGCCGTCTCTTTCCTCAAGGAAATGACGTCGGACAACCGCTACGCCATGGCCCCTGCAGAACTCGAGTCCCGCCTGGATGCCATTGCGGATGAATTGGAGCGCACCGGCACATATACGCACACCACTGCTGAACTTGAATTCGGTGTGCAATGGGCGTGGCGCGCCAGCAACCGCTGCATAGGAAGGCACATGTGGCGGTCCCTCAAAGTGCAGGATTGCCGGCATGTCGCAGACCACGAAGGGGTGGTATCCGCTTTGGACAACCACCTCGAATTGGCTTGGCAGAAAGGCGCCATCCAAAGTGTCATCACCGTCTTTCCTCCCCGCAAACCAGGTCGGGCCGATCAGCCAGACAAGGTGCGCTTAGCGAACCACCAATTGCTGCGTTACGCTGGTTTCACAAAAGAGGGCGGCTCCATCATGGGAGACCCCCATTCAGCGGAATTCACCGAGCGCATGCTCGCCAACGGCTGGGAGCCACGGAACCGTTCAGCGCACACCCCTTTGCCCTGGTCGATCTGGATCGACGACGAGGAATGCGCCCCGGTGGACCATTTCGCCGAACACCCCGAACGTTTTCCCGAAGTGGACATCACGCACCCGGATCATCCAGGCATCGATGCCATGGGACTCCGGTGGTATGCCATCCCTGTGATCAGTGAGATGGCCCTCGTCATCGGCGGCATCACATACCCCTGCGCCCCGTTCAACGGCTGGTACATGGGCACCGAAATCGCCGCTCGGAACTTTTGTGACCCGGAGCGCTACGGACTCCTGGCAAGCTTCGCCGAAGCGATGGGCCTAGACACCTCATCGGAGCGCACCCTGTGGCGCGATCAGGCCCTGATTGGCGTCAACCAGGCCGTGCTGCACAGCTTTGACCTTGCGGGCATCCGCATCGGCGACCACCATGAGTTGGGTGCCCAATTCGAGCGCTTCTGCACGATTGAAGACAAGGCCGGCCGCAAGTTGAACGGCGATTGGAGCTGGCTGACGCCCCCGGTGTCCGGCTCGCTCAGCCCCCAGTTCCATCGGGATTTCGACAACAAGGTGGAAACCCACACCAACTTCTTCTACCAGGCCAGTCCG
>CALKUW010000041.1 GCA_937996585.1 uncultured Flavobacteriales bacterium | reverse complement strand
GTGCGGGCCGAAAGCGGCGCCTCCTCGCCCAAAAGCCCCCGCAGGGCCAGGTCGAAGTCCCCCTCCGCCAGCCCATGCAGGTACAGCTCCGGCAGCAGCTCCGAAACTGTCTTGGTGCGCCGGGCAAAAAGGGGCAGGATCCGGCTACGACCCTACTCCTCCAGCCCCGCACCCGCGGCCGCCGCAGCGTCACCGTCCCCACAGGGGTCAGCAGCTTCCGGGGCCTCCCGTAGCCGCCCCACGACCCAGCCCGGCCCGTCCACGGTCGCCCGCCGCTGGTACCCTACCCGCCCCAAAAGCTCCGTCACTTCGGCCTCCAGGGCCGCTTGAGGCAGCTTCTGCATCGCCTCGCGGAGCCAATCATGCAACCCCCCCCAGGTGGGGCTTGACGTCAGGCTCCTTGCCGTGGTCCGCTGGTGCATGGCGGTGGCTCTCCTCCTTTCAGGGCCCTCCAGCCCTAAGGTTTCCTAGGAGGAGAGTACACCGCCCTCCCATTTCCACCCTTTTTGAGGGTACCCCGCCGGGGCAGGATCCGGCCCCTCTCCTAGAGGGCCCGCAGATCTCCCGACTAACGAAGCACGCTCCTGGCGGAGCTCCGACCCAGCGGCACCAGTTGGTCTCCAAATTCCGCGGACTGGGGCTGCTCCTCGGCATCGCAAGCTGCTTTCTCGAGGCTTCCTGTCACCCTTTCAGGCCATCCACGAAATCCTGGCCAGCAGCTTACCGCCGCCCCAGCCACACCCAGAACTCTGTCTCAAAGTCCGCGAGAGGTCTTCCGTACACATCCTCAAATCGCCCGCTGAACGATCTAGCTCCTTCCGCATGTAGGGCCATGATCTTTGGCCACCCGCCCGCTTCATTGTGCAGGTATACGCCTAAGGCAGCCGCCATCCAGTAGCGACCGCGCACTTGCTCCTGGGTGAGCTCAACCGGCAAGCCGTCCACAGCCTGAATGGAAAACTTCGGGTCACCCTCTCTGGCTCTCCTCGCCCGTGGGAGGATCGTGCGTGCAGTGTACGCAGCAAAATCGATCATGCGCTTCTCGTACAAAACCCTGAACTTGTGCAGCTCGGCGACCCCCTCCCGGAAGGCCCAGGGCATACCGAGCCGGTACATGCCCGTCTGGTGCTGATAGAGGTGCCAGAGCTCGTGCGGCATGAGCCACCACATGGCTTCGACCGGATCCGAGTAGCGCCCCATCACGTTCTCCATGTTCACAACGAAAGTTCCGGGCCAAGTCATGCCAGCAAATCGCGCGCACCGCAGCTCCCCTCTAGACCGTCGGTCTCCCATCTCGACGTGGAGCTCCACGCAGTCGGTTGTCGTCTCGACGAAGTACACCTTCGGAGGCTCCGACAAGACTGCTCCCAAGCGGGCCATCGAAGCCAAACTGTAGATCACCGCCTCCTCAGCCGCTTTTCGCACCTGCGGCGCAAGCGTGCCCCTCACGACGAACTCCGCGTACGGCTGGCCGGCTGCCGCCTGGGCGATCAGCGCCAACCCGATGACAAACAAACAGGCGCGAGCCGCCTTCTTCATCCTTCCCCCCTCACTCCGCCTCGAACCCGTGGCTCCTGAACTTCAGAGCCCTGGCGTTCTCGGTGACGGTGCGCACCACGTTCTCCGGGACTCCATCGGGTACAGTCGCTTCGATCTCCAGGGTCACCTGGACCCGCGCCCCAGGGACGTTCACAAGGTGGGTGAGGATTTCCTCAGCAATCCTGCCTGCCTCCGCCCCCGCCCGGACCGGGTCCAAGCTCACCGTCCCGTGGAATCGCGTGGGAAGCCTGGGACGCGGCGGTCCCTCCGGCCCGGTCACCGGTCCTCCCACCGTGGGCCCCTCTACTCTCCCGCCCCACTGAGGAGGCGCCGCACCGGACCCCACCGCCTCCATCTGCCTCTTCGCCGCCTCCGGCTTCACCACCAGACCCTGCGGAGCCTCCCGCCCAAGCTCCACCTGTTGATTGAACCGAAGCCCCCTGTACCGACCCGCAGCCTCGTCGAAGCTGTCCGCGTAGGCGAACGCCTCCTGCTCCCACGTCAGAAGCGCCACACCGTTCCGTACCGCCTCCACCAGCACCGCCGGACTCTTCAGGCGCGGCAGGTAGATGTATCGGGCAAAGTCTTCAACAAGCTGCCGAACCTCCACGTGATCTCCCCGCCACAGCGGAACTCTGTCCAGTTCCATCCGGAGTCGTGTCCCCGCCAGCCGGGTCAACAGCAGCTCGTCCCTCACAAGCCTCGTACTCGCCCGCACTGCAAGCCCCTCGTTCCCCTGCAGACGGACCTCCTGCCAGGTGACTTCGCCCTGGGGGTCCGTCTGGACAGGTACCAGCAACCACTGAAAGGTCTCCGGCAGACGCGCCGCCACCGTGGCATCGGCGGCCGCCTTCTGCGACTCGGCCTGCCTCACTTGGTGCGGGGAAAGGTCTAAGACCTCCTTGTCCTGCAGGATGGACTCCCAGGCTAGGTACCGCCGGGCCGCCTCCTCCAGGTCCTGCAGTCGCACCCGGTCCGCAGCCAGGAAAACCAGCGTGTTCCGGTAGTGGCGAGGGGAGTTACCGCGCCACTCGAGGACCTGTTTCGCAAAGGCTAGAGCCGGGCTCTCCTGACCTCTCGTGTGT
>CALKUW010000040.1 GCA_937996585.1 uncultured Flavobacteriales bacterium | reverse complement strand
CTTCTCGCCGCCGGCGATGCGCCGGCCATCGACCTCGGTGACGTGGGCCAGGGCACCCATCGTTCCGGTGGTAAACGCTTCCTCTGCGGTATACAATTCGGTCAGAGAGAGGTCAGCTTCCCGGGCATCGAGGCCCAGGCGCTCGGCCACATCGAGCACGAACCGCCGAGTCAATCCCGGCAGGCAGGCGTGTGCGAAGGGCGTCAGCAGGATCCCCTTTCGGACGACGAACAGGTTGGTCGCATTCGTTTCTGCGAGGAAGCCCCGGTCGTCCAGCATGACCGCGTCATCCACCCCGGCCACGTTGGCGTCAATCTTCGCCAGAATGTTGTTCAGCAGGTTGTTGTGGTGGATGTGGCTGTCGAGAAACTGGGGGCTGTTGCGCCGGATGGCACTCGTGACAAGCCGGATGCCTTCGTCTCCGTAGACCATGCCTTTGTACTCGGGCACGATGATCAGGGTCGGTCCGTACACATTGAGCCGGGGATCCATCCCACTGGTCGTCTTTCGGCCCCGGGACAGGGTGATGCGGCAATGCACGCCATCCCGCATGCCATTGGCCTCGAGGGTCTGGAAAATGGCGTCCCGCAGGACGTCCCGGGAGGGGATGTTGCTGAAGGCGAGGGCGTGGGCCGAATCGACGAGCCGGTCGAGGTGTGGCTCGAGTTGGATGGCGTGGCCGTCGGTGATGCGAAGGCCTTCCCAGACGGCATCACCGCCTTGGACGACGCTGTCCAGCACGTGGACGCTGGCAGCGTCCCGGTCAACGAGTCCATTGACCCAGCACTGGGTACCGGCATTGCGGGGGTCGGGTTGATTGAATTTGGCCATCAGATCGCGCGTTCGAGGAGGTGTTGGTAGGCTTCGGTGCACGCCGCATGCAGATCCTGCAAGTGGTCGGGCACGTCGGGGGTCTTTGGGGCTCGGGCTTCCCACCCCGTGGAGGCATGGACGCCAGAGTACCACCAGGGTGCCCAGGGTCCATCTTCCGGGCGAGCGCCGGCCTTCCATTGGAGAATGGCGGGATCCCAATCGAGGCCCAGGCAGTCGCAGAGCGCACGCAAGACTGGTTCCGGATCGGCTTGGAGTCGGTCGCTGCACACGATGACGGGTGGGTTGCCTTCGGATTCCATCCGCTCGGCGAGTTCCATCTGTTGCACGTAGCACAGGTCGCGCATCAATGGCCGGTCGATGTGGGCTCCATAGGAGGCCATGACCGCCGCGGGGTTCCGGAAGAGGATGACATGCCGGTGGACTTGAAAGGCCGACCAGGGCAGCCCAAGCGTATGGTTGGCGATGTGTTTGCAGAACAGGACACGGTCCCCGGTCTCCTCCTCCGGGGTGGGGGCCATGAAAGCCAGGACGTCCTCGGCCTTGTAGGGGCGCTCAGCGAGGGTGGCCTCCCTGCAGGGCCGTTTTGCGCCCGTGTGTGCGAGAAAGTGACCGTACAGCGGCTCGTCCAGCACCCGGGTGTCGCTCCGCTGGGCAAAGCTGTACATGAGCGCGGTGCTCATGGAGCGCGGGCCGGACCAAATCGAGATGACCATGGGTCACATGTTGCGGCGGTAGGCCCCGCCGACCTCGAACATGGCGTCGGTCAATTGGCCGAGGGAGCAACTCTTGACGGCCTCCATCAGCGCCACGAACAGGTTGTCGTGCGCCACAGCGGCCGACTTGACTTGGTCGATTGCCGCGTCTGCACGCGACGCGTGGGCACCGTGCAGGGCATCCAGTCCGTCGATCTGTTGCTGCTTCTCCTCCGGTGTGGCTCGAATGACCTCGCCGGGCACCAGTGTGGGGGAGCCTTCCTTGGAGAGGTAGGTGTTGACCCCGATGATGGGGTACTCGCCCGTGTGCTTGAGCGTTTCGTAGTGAAGGGATTCCTCCTGAATGCGGCTCCGCTGGTACATCGTTTCCATGGCGCCAAGGACACCGCCGCGCTCGGTGAGCCGGTCGAATTCGTCCATCACCGCCTCCTCGACCAGATCGGTGAGCTCCTCGATGATGAAAGAGCCCTGGAGCGGATTCTCATTTTTCGCCAGACCCAGCTCACGGTTGATGATGAGCTGGATGGCGATGGCCCGGCGGACACTGGATTCGGTCGGCGTGGTGATGGCCTCGTCAAAGGCGTTGGTATGAAGCGAATTGCAGTTGTCGTAGATGGCGTAGAGCGCCTGCAACGTGGTCCGGATGTCGTTGAAGTCGATTTCCTGGGCGTGCAGGGACCGGCCACTCGTCTGGATGTGGTACTTCAACTTCTGGGCACGCTCGTCGGCGCCGTACTTCCGGTCGAGGGCCTTGGCCCATATCCGCCGCGCCACCCGCCCGATGACCGCGTATTCGGGATCGATGCCGTTGGAGAAGAAGAAGCTGAGGTTGGGTCCGAAGGCATTGATGTCCATGCCCCGGCTCAGGTAATACTCCACGTAGGTGAATCCGTTGGCAAGGGTGAAGGCCAATTGCGTGATCGGGTTTGCCCCGGCTTCCGCGATGTGGTAGCCGCTGATCGAGACCGAGTAGAAGTTGCGGACCTGATGGTCGATGAAGTAGGCTTGAACGTCGCCCATCAAACGGAGGGCAAA
>CALKUW010000039.1 GCA_937996585.1 uncultured Flavobacteriales bacterium | reverse complement strand
GACATCTCGCGCAGCTGTGCCCGGATGAGCGGATCCTCCACGGCACCCTTGTTCCAGGTGAGGTACTGCCTCTTGAGCAGGTTGGCGATCATCATGGACAGGGCATTGCGTTCCTCTCCTTCCGGCATCGCCTTGGCCTTCTCGATCAGGTCCTCCACGATGCGGCCGTAAAATGAGGGGCGCTTGCCCATCTGGGTGTAGCTCAGCCGCTCAGGCCCCGGATCTTCCTCCGGCCGCGCGGGCGGGGGGAAGGGGCCGTCGATGTCCAGGGACCAGTTCGACATGACGTGAAGGTGTCCCCACAGCTTCTCCTCGTGGTCCACCATCTCCTTGGAGCCGGGGACCAGTGTCTTCATCACGCTCACGATGGCGGTGGCACACTTGGTACGCTCCTCCTTGTCCTCAACCGAGGCGCAATGGGCGATGAGCTCGTGGATGACACGGCCATATTCGGGAATGGCGATGTCGGGTTTGCTGCTGTTGTAGGTCAAGCCATCGAAGGCCGTCGTGGTCGTCTGCGACATGGGGCTGCTTTAGATCGGGGAGGTGTTCCCCGCGTTCAGCGCTTCTTCAGAACCTCGGTTCCAGCGCCGTAATTGACGAAATACTCGCCACGTGCAAGATAGCGCACGGAGGCTTCGCTGCCTACACCGCGCATCACCACCGTACCATAGGTGTCCACCAACTCATATTGGGTCGACCGCGAGAAGCGCACGACCTGGGTTTTGGAATCGTAATCCATGCCCACCTCGGGCACATCACCGGTGAACCGGACCTCCCCTTCCACAGCCAGGGTGCCGTCCGGAGCCAGGTGGGTCAGGCGCAGCACATTCTCCCCCCGCACGGGCTGCACGCTCGTGACGTAGGTCTGCTCCCTGTCTCCGCCACGTCCATCCATGCGGACGACATCGACCCATTTGCCCCACTTGTACTGCTGGAGAACGAAAGGCATACGTCCCTTTTCCCCGGCGGTGGTCCAAACCACCTCGCCGCTGGATGCGGCTTCGAAGGAGACCAGCTGGAAACCAGCAGCGGGCTGGATGGCTTCCGCGTTGAGGACGCGCGGTGCGCATCCGCTGCGGTGCTTCAGCCGGACGGCCACCCCCTTACCGAGCGGAATCCCGAGCGCGGCGAGGTCCACTTCGAAGGCATGGGAGTTGACGGCATCGGCAGTCAGCATGCCATTGACGCGCACCTCGTAGCAGCAGAATCCGACGCCATCGGCGGTCGGCTCGTTGACCACCAACAAATTCTCACCCTGATACAGGCCTGCGAGTTCGATGGATTGCTGGGCGCGTGCGGCGGACACCGAGAGGACCGCGAAAAAGGGAACGAGGACGGCGCGGAAAGACCGCGCAGCAATGCCCCTACTCAAACCCGATGTACAGCGCATTTCCATGGGTCGAAACTACATCATGCCCTTGAATTCCCCTTCCCACCATCGGGAACACCACCTGTGGGAATGCCCCTAAACTTGCAACCGTGTCCCGACAGCGCATCCGCCTCCTCATTCTGACCGGTCTGATCTCGATCGGCGGTACGCTGTTGCTGCAGCTCACATGGCTTCAGCAGGCTGTCGACCTGCAGGAGCGCGAATTCAGTGACCGTGTGGTCACGGCCCTCACAGACGTGGTGGAGGAGATCCAATCGATGCGGAGTGACAGCGCCCTGGTGGAACCGGTGCGCCAGGCTTCGGCCAACTATTTCATTGCCAACATCAACGACACCCTCCACCCCTTCCTGCTCGAGGCGCTGCTGCGGGAGTCCTTCGAAGGGGCCGCACTCTCCACGGATTTCGAATACGCCATCTATGACTGTTTCAGCGACAGCATACTCTACGGTGGACGACTGCGCAGCGTGGAGGAAGCCACAGGTGCAACGCCGCGCTTTGACCGTGATGGCCATTATTTCGGTATCCGTTTCCCCGACCGGAGAGGCGGCATGCTGATGTCGCTCGACCGCTGGTTGCTCGCCAGTCTTCTGCAACTGCTGGTGTTGGGCACGTTTGTCTATGCGGTCGTCATCGTGTTGCGGCAGAAGCGGTTGTCGGAAGTCCGGGAGGACTTCATCAACAACATGACGCATGAATTCAAGACGCCCATTGCTTCCATCGAGTCGGGCGCACAACTCCTGCAACGGGAGGACATCGGGGCCGACCCCGAAGCGCGCAGCCGCTACCTCGGCCTCATCCTCGCGGAGAACCGGCGGATGCGCCGACAGGTGGACAAGGTGATGGAGATCGCCACCTTGGACGGACAGGTGCAGCGATTGGAGCGCGAACCCGTGGGCATCGTCGACTGGGTGGACCAGGGTGTCGAAGCCTTCCGCCCTTCGGTGGTCATGGCGGACGGTCGAATCTCGCTGGACACCGACACGGATTCCTGGCCTGGCGAATGGGGTTCCAATCCTGAAATCATCGGTGACCGCACCCACCTCGACGGCGTCTTGAGCAACCTCCTCGACAATGCCCTCCGCCATCATGGCGAAGCACCGCCTGACATCACGGTCAATTTGGCCTGGCAGGTCACGGGGAAAGCAGGTTGGGTGCTCACCGTAACCGACAAAGGCCCCGGTATCCCGACCGAACACCGCGAGCGCATTTTCGAGCGGTTCCATCGGGTACCTGCCGGAGACCGCCATGACGTCAAGGGCTTCGGGCTCGGCCTCCATTACGTCCGCACCATCGTCGAAGCGCACGGTGGTGAGGTGACCTGCATGGAAGCGCCGGAAGGCGGCAGCACGTTCAAGGTCCAACTTCCAGGTCACCGCCATGCGTGAAGCGCCCGCTCATATTCTCGTGGTGGAGGACGACCCGTCCCTCGGGTTGCTGTTGCACGACCTGCTGCGATTGGAGGGGTTCAAGGTGACGTTGGTGCGCGATGGCCGTGAAGCTTTGCCGACCTACCATGCCGGGCGATTCGACATCGCGCTGCTCGACGTCATGCTGCCGGGACGGGATGGCTTCGCCTTGACCGAGGACCTCCGCAAGGTCGACCCGCAATTGCCCATCGTTCTGCTGACGGCGCGGGGCCGGGTGGAGGACAGGGTCCGCGGGCTCAAATGTGGCGCCGATGACTACGTCACCAAACCCTTTGACAACGAGGAACTCCTGCTCCGCATCCGCTCGGTGATGAAACGCCAATCCGGCACAGGTCAGGAAAAGAACACGCTTCAAATCGGACAACTGCACTTCGATCCGGAGTCCTACGAGCTGCACTCACCGGATGGGGTAAAACGGCTTACGCCCAAAGAAGGTGACGTGCTCAAGATCCTGATGCAGAGGGCCGGTCGGACCACGGAACGCGACCTCATCTGCCGCATGGTCTGGGGTGAGGAAGGCTATTTCGTAGGGAGGAGCATGGACGT
>CALKUW010000038.1 GCA_937996585.1 uncultured Flavobacteriales bacterium | reverse complement strand
CCACCAGGTGCCGACACGCTTCGATGACAGCCTGGATCCCACGAGCGATGTCTGTGACGATTTCCCGAGCGACGCCCTCTTTGCCATCGACACCGAGGCCCACAGTCCGCTCATCGGCTTCGCCTTTGACGGATATCCGATCTATGGACCTTACGGCTTCGCCAATGCGGACGGAACCGGAGGCGTCGCGCGCATCGAGACCAGCTGGCAATTGCGGGACATCGAAGTCCGGCACACCTTGCCCGATGGGACGGAGCTCGCGCCCAACCAATACGGTCCGGACGTCGGCGAGCTCGTGACCCCGGCCATTCCCCCGGGCGCAGCCCCGGTGGCCGCCGTGCTCGGAGCCTACATCGAGGACCATGAGTTCGTGGAGGGATCCGGCCACCTCGATGAATTCAACGGCCGTTTCGCGGTCACCCCGGAATACCCGGAGGGTACCTACGCTTATTACGCCACGGTGGACGCCGACCACAACGGGCAATACCCGTACTTCTTCCCGGCCTATCGCGGAGTGGTCGAGACCGACAACTTCGGCAGCGGCGGCGGGCCCGGTGGCGGTGGTGGAACCAATGTCACAATCGATGAGGAGGTCGAGACCTGGACGGGCGGGGTTTCAGACCTCCCTGTCCTGCGGGGGGCGCCCTTCTTCGCCTACCCGAATCCGGCTTCCTGGGCCGACCTTCTGCGCTTCTCCGGTCGGGTACCCAACCGCCTGGTCGTTCGCGATGCTGCAGGCCGCATCGTCGCCGAATGGACGGCAGCCGACATGGCGGGCGGCGTAGCCGTCGATGGACTGTCTCCAGGCGTCCACACCTGTTCGGATGCATCTGGGGCGGCGCGTAGATTGCTCATCATCAGTCCCTGAAGACCCTCCCGAATGAGACACGCCCTCCTTCTCCTCCCTGCACTTCTCCTCGTTTCCCCCGCCAGCGGACAGTGGGTCTTGGATGAAGACTGGAGCGGTGATGGGCGCAAGGTGGAGGCCTCGGACCGTTGGGAGGTGCCCGTGGCGGTATCGCTCGGGGTGCAGGTCGTGATGCTGAATGCGGCCTATGACGAAAACGGGGAGGTCGTGCCGCGGTGGCGCGGGTTCTCGACCTTCGGGGTGCAAGCCTGGGAAGGCGAAGGGGAGCAGGGTGAACAACCGGTCGATGTGACCCACGGGACATGGGACGACCGGTGGTACATGTTGAGCGAGGTGCCGGCCACGGTCGGGGACACCTTGGGCAGTCTAATGCGGATCCGGGCTTTCGATGGGGCCTACCCTATGGGTGAATGGGGCGAGGAGGGCATATTCGACCTGTCCTTTGTCGGACCACTTCATGATGGGGGGGGCATCCATGCCCGTGATGCCACCACGGAGGGGCCCGAAGAACTGTGGAACTGGGTGGTCGTTTCCGGCGCGGCCTATGACAGTTGCTGTGCACACCAGGAACTGCCGGCCCTGTCCGTCCTCAACGCATGGGACGGGAGCTACCACCCCGATTTCGGGCAGGAAGGCCGCATCGTCCTGGACCCCGATGGCTGGCAGGTGGAGGACAGCGTGCGGCACGAATTCAGCGGCCGCTTCACCACGGCGCTGTTCGTCCCGTGGAATCCCATGGGCTCCGATCCCTACGACATCGACAACGTGCGCATCCTCGCAGGCGGCACCTACGCATTGGCCGGTGCCTTTCGTCCCTTCCTGGCGATGTTCCGATGGGACGGCTCGCTCGAAACGGAATTCGGGGAAGGCGGGATCATGTCCTGGTTTGAGGACGCCAACCTGAACCATGGCGTGCGCGCCCTGCGCCACCGATGGGAGTGGCTCGGGCCGGAGGAAGCCGTGCAGGTGCTCATCGGCACCCCCGAGGGGGAATCGCCCCTGGCGGCAGGGACCATGTCCATCGGCTATGTGCCACTTTGGCCCGAAGCGATATGCGGACCATTGACCGAAGACATCAACCCAGGCATGCAGGTCAATGCACCGGTCAGATCGGCGGGCCTCGCATCCGGATTCGGCTGGAAGTTGGAGGATGAGAATGTGGGCGTCGGAACCCTGGACCTCGAACCGGGTTGGGACGGTGCGGCCCATCCCGTGTGGTGGACGGGGCCGAATACGGCTTTCGGCGGAGTGAATGCCTATTGGACCGAGGATACGGAGTTTCCGAGCCAACGGGTGGGTGCCGTAGCGAGTCGGGGAGGCGGACTCTACATCGCCGGCACCTTGCCGGGGGCGTCCCCATCCACGAGCAGCTGGATCCTGTCCCGTTGGACGGAGGACACTTCCGGCCTGCCCGAGGTCGCCGCCACGGAGCAGGCGCCCCATCCCAATCCGACGCGGGGTGAAATCCGGTGGGCGTGCCCGCAAGGCATGGTTCGCTGTCTCGACCAGCGCGGCCGGGAGCTCGGTCGATGGCAGCACGCGGGCGGCACGTTCAGTACCGCGTTGCCAAAGGGTGCTGTGTGGCTGGGCTCCGAGGCGCTCGGGTGGCATAGGGTCAGGCGGCTCGATTGACCACGTCGACCCGGTATTTCACGTGGACAAACCGGAGCGGGCTTTGCATGTCCGGACCGAAGGGGCAGGCTAATTTCGCCCCACAGATTCACCACCATGAAGTTCTTCATCGACACCGCCAACCTCGACCAGATCCGTGAAGCCGCCGCCCTCGGCGTGCTCGACGGCGTGACCACCAACCCCAGCCTCATGGCCAAGGAGGGCATCTCCGGCGATGGCGCGGTTCGCCAGCACTACGTGGACATCTGCAACATCGTCGACGGCGACGTCAGCGCCGAGGTCATCAGCACGAACTTCGAGGACATGGTGCGCGAAGGCGAGTCCCTTGCCGCCCTGCACGACAACATCGTGGTGAAGGTGCCCATGATCGAGGACGGCGTCAAGGCCCTCCGCTACTTCTCCGACAAGGGCATCCG
>CALKUW010000037.1 GCA_937996585.1 uncultured Flavobacteriales bacterium | reverse complement strand
TCGCGTCATGCGCCCTTTCAAGACGTCTGTACGCCTGTTGATTGTCGTGTTGATCGCGACCATGGCAGGTGGTTGTACGATAAACAGGAACATCATGTTCCGTACTCCGGCAGATTTTGCATTCGATCCGTTCAATCCGATTGCCGATGTGAACTACCGGATTGCTCCGAATGACCTCATCAGTTTCCAGCTGTATTCCAACAAGGGCGAGCGTTTGCTGTCCATGACGGCGGGATCGACTTCCGGCGGAGTCAATGGTGCGGGAGGGGGCGGAATGAACCAGCAGTTCATGAACCAGCAGAACAACAGGTTCACCTACGAGGTACGACCTGACGGCACGGTGGACTTGCCGGAACTGGGGCTGGTCAAGCTGGCGGGGCTCAACATCGATGAGGCCGAGACCTACCTCGAGGATGCCTACAGCGAGAACTATGTCAATCCCTTGGCGCTCATCGAGGTAACCAACCAGCGGGTGCTGGTGTTTCCCGGCGAGGCCGGGGTGGCCTCAGTGGTGCCGTTGGTCAACCCGAACACCACGCTGCTGGAGGTGCTCGCCCTGAGCGGGGGCATCCGCGCCCGGGGCGATGCACGCAATGTGAAGCTGATCCGCCGTACACAAGCGGGGCAGACCATCCACCAGCTGGACCTCTCCACCATCGACGGCCTCAAATTCGCAAACACCACGGTGCAGGCAGGTGACATCATCTACGTGGAGCCGCTGCCGCAGCTGGCACAGGAGGCCCTGGCAGACATCAGCCCCATCCTCAGCTTGCTCACGACCATCACCAGTTTCATCGCCCTCGTGAGCGTGCTGGGCGGCAATTGAGGAATACGGTATGGCGCACCCCCTCGAAATCCAAACCGGGCCCATCGATGGGCCGATGATGCTCCGGCCGCGTCGGTTTGGGGATGACCGCGGGCATTTTTCGGAAACGTGGCGCCAAGCCCACTTTGAGGAGGCCATAGGCCGACCCATCACCTTCGTACAGGACAACGAATCGGTATCGGGAGAAGGTGTACTGCGGGGCTTGCATTTCCAGGTACCGGACCGGGCCCAGGGCAAATTGGTGCGGGTGGTACGCGGTGCTGCCCTCGACGTCGCCGTGGACCTGAGGAGTGGGTCACCTACCTATGGTCAATACCAGAAGGCGCTGCTGACCGGTGAAAACCGCTGGCAGTTCTGGGTGCCGGAAGGGTTTGCCCATGGTTTCCTGACCCTCGAACCCGATACGGTCTTCAGCTACAAGTGCACGGACATATACAGCCCTGAACACGAGCGCGCCCTGAGGTGGAACGATCCCGATCTCGCCATCGACTGGGGCACGTCCAGTCCGCTGCTTTCCGCCAAGGATGAGGTGGCACCCTTGTTCGCCGATTTCAATTCGCCCTTCTGATGGGCAGGTTGGCGTCGACATTCGGAGCAGCCGCATTGGTGTTGGGTCTGGTGATTGTGCTTGCGGCGTGGGCTTCCAGTGGGGCAGGAGACACCCAGGTGCCCACCTCGGTTCCACAGGATGCCCGTCCGCCGCAGCAGGTGCATCCGCCGCGTATCGCCCCGGGGATCTCATTCGCCGGGAACCCACTGCCGTTGGAACGCATCGGTGTAAGGGAGCGGATGGAGCGTGAATTGCTCATCGGGACCTTCCGTCACAGCAGCAGTTTGTTGACCTTGAAACGGTCGGGGCGTTGGTTCCCCATCATCGAGCCCATCCTCGTGGATTCGGGTATTCCAGCGGATTTTAAATACCTCAGCGTCATCGAGTCAGGCTTGGCCAATGCGGTTTCACCATCGGATGCTCGGGGCTTCTGGCAATTCATGGAGCCCGCTGCCGAGGAGTTCGGCCTACGTGTCGACCGCGAGGTCGATGAGCGGTATGATGTCGAGAAGGCCACCCGAGCAGCGTGTGCCTACCTGAACGAGGCCCACGATCGTTATGGGGACTGGCTCCTTGCTGCGGCGAGTTACAACATGGGCATGTCAGGCCTTTCCCGGCGCATGGAAGAGCAGGGTGGAACCCATTACTGGGACCTGATGCTCAACGACGAGACGGCGCGCTACGTCTACCGGCTATATGCCACGAAACAGGTGATGGAGCATCCGGAGGCGCATGGATTCGTCATGGAGGCGGAGGACTGGTATGCCCCATTGGAGACGCGGGATACCATTGTCGTGGACACCATTGATGATCTTCCGGCCTTCGCAGCCCGTCAAGGGGTGAGTTTCAATGCGCTGAAGACTTTGAATCCCTGGTTGCGCTCGGACCGGTTGTCCATCGGGGACGACCAATACTATGTGCTGAAGTTTCCGTTGCGCTGAATCCTGAAGGCGACCTGCCGGATGTTGCGCACCTCACGACCTTCCAGTTGGAAGGCGTGGGTCATGGCTTGCCCTGTAGGACCGTTCATGGCCGCGCTGACCGGCTGCAGCCTGCCCATGGGAATGCCAGCTTCCAGCCCCGCATCCATCACTTCGTCCCGTTGCCGTCCTGCGAAGGCATCCGAGAGCAACCCGGCGAGCTCCTTCCTGTGATGCACCCGTTCCGGATTGGTCGAAAAGCGCGAATCGGCGCTCCATTCGGGATGACCGAGGATGTCGCAGAGTGCAGCAAACTGTCGGTCGTTTCCGATGGCCAACACGACGGCGCCGCCGCAAGCACAGGAGAAGTGTTCTCCGTACGGGGCAATCTGGGGATGCTCCTGACCGAGCGGGTGGGGCTCGCGGCCTGCGACCAAGAACTCGGTGGCCCGGTTCACCAGTCCCCCCCTGCCGGAAGCGTCCAACCAGACTTCGAGGTAGCTGCCCTTGCCATCGCGCTCCCGCTCCCAGAGCGCGAGCAGGGCGGCTGACCGCATCTGATGGGCGGCGAGCACATCCATGAGCGCAACGGGCATTCGGAACGGGGCGCGGCCCGGCTCTCCGTTGAGTGCCATGAACCCCGTCTCCGCCTGTACCACCATGTCGTACCCCGGCCGGTCGGGTTCGTTGAGAAACCCCTTGAGG